>JBIIHV010000197.1:0-3517 GCA_044235415.1 Ilumatobacteraceae bacterium
ATGGTTCGGCCGTGGTGTCGGGATCATGGCCGGCGTTGGTCGGCTCGCACACGGGAGGCGACTGGCTCGACGTGACCGCGTCCGGGTGCGACGTTGCACTGCGGATCGTCGACGTCTATTCGGTCGTGGACGGCCTGATCGGGGAGAATTGGGTGATGATCGACATGGTCCATGCACTCGCGCAGATGGGAGTCGAGACGGGATACGGCGCCACGTGCTGAGGTCGGTCCGCTCGCTCGTCCGCCTCGCGCGCCCCGAGTGGCGCGGATCCCGCCGCCGCCTCGCCCGCTGCGGGAACATCGACGACCTCCGCCTCGTGGCGCGCAGCCGTCTGCCGGCGGGCGTGTTCGACTACATCGACGGCGCGGCTGAGGACGAGCGCACCATGGCCGACAACGCAGCGGCGTTCGGCCGGGTCCGCATCGAACCGCGCGTCCTCGTGGACGTGGCGACGGTCGATGCTTCGACCACACTCCTCGGCCGGCGCATGCCCTATCCGCTGGCGCTTGCGCCGACGGGCTTCACCCGCATCGCCCATTGGGAGGGTGAGCTGGCAGTGGCGCGCGCCGCGGCGAGGGCCGGCCTGCCGTACGCACTGTCGACCCTCGGCACCCGCAGCATCGAGGAGCTCGCCGCCGTGTCGGACGGACCCAAGTGGTTCCAGCTCTACGTGTGGCGCGACCGCGGGCTGGCGAAGGAGTTGATGGCTCGTGCGCGGGCGGCGGGTTTCGAGTGCATCATGCCCACGGTCGACACCGCCGTGCTCGGCCGCCGTGAGCGCGACGTGCGGCGCGGGTTCACGCTTCCCCCGAAGATCGGTCCCTCGACGCTGCTCGACGGCGTTCGCCATCCGGCATGGACGTGGAACCTGGTCCGCCGTGAACCGATCACCTTCTCGTCGGTGGCCGGCCACGCGGGCATCGATGGGTCGACGGCCGTGGCGCTGTCCACCTACGTCGCCACCCAGTTCGATCCGTCGCTGTCGTGGCGCGACGTGGAGTGGATCCGCGGCGAGGCGGGCATGCCGGTGATGCTGAAGGGCGTGCAGTCGGCGGCCGACGCGAGGACGGCCGCGTCGCTCGGCGTGGAGGCCGTGGTGTTGTCGAACCACGGCGGACGGCAGTACGAGGGTGCGCCTGCGCCGCTCGACCTGCTTCCAGAGGTGATGGACGCGGTCGGGCAGTCGATGGAGGTACTGGTCGACGGCGGGGTGCGGCGGGGGAGCGACGTCGTGAAGGCCGTCAGGCTGGGCGCGCGGGCCGTGCTGATCGGCCGCCCGTACCTCTACGGCCTGGCCGCCGCGGGCGAAGAGGGCGTGACGTGGGTGATCTCGCACCTCACTGCCGGCATCGACCGAACGCTGCGCCTGACCGGAGCGCCGGCGATTGCCGACGTCGTGGTGCACCGTCACGCCGCCCGCTGAGGGGCGACCGGGTTATTCCTTGGGCGCTGCGGCCTTCTTGGCGGGGGCAGCCTTGCGCGCCGGAGCCGCCTTCTTGGCTGGCGCGGCCTTCTTGCGGGCGCCGTAGCGCTTGTTGAAGCGCTCGACGCGGCCGGCGGAGTCGATGATCTTCATCTGGCCGGTGAAGAAGGGGTGACTGGCGTTGCTGATATCCAGCTGGATGACGGGGTAGGAGTTGCCATCCTCCCACTGGACCGTCTTGGACGGGTCGACCTTGACGGTCGAGCGGGTCAGGAAGCGGTAATTCGCCGACGCGTCCTCGAAGACGACGAAGCGGTACTCGGGGTGGATGTCGGCCTTCATGGAGCCCTGAGTGTATCGGGTGCCGGCTCCGCCTATACTCCAGCCGTGCCAAATCGCTGTGACGTGCTCGACAAGCGCCCCGCCACCGGGCATTCGGTGTCGCACTCGAACATCAAGACCAAGCGCTGGTGGAAGGTCAATGCCCAGAAGAAGCGGTTCTGGCTGCCCTCGGAGAAGCGCTGGATCGTGCTCCACGTGAGCGCCAAGGGCCTCCGCACGATCGACAAGGTGGGCATCGAGCGGGTCGTCGCCGACCTGCGCGCCGCCGGGAGGAAGATCTGACGTGGCCGCGAAGAGCAAGGACCGTCGTCCGATCATCAAGCTGCGGAGCACGGCCGACACCGGCTACGTCTACGTGACGCGCAAGAACAAGCTGAACACCCGCGAGCGGATCGAGCTGAAGAAGTACGACCCGATCGTGCGCAAGCACGTCATCTTCAAGGAAGAGCGCTAGAGCGCCGAGGCGAGGTCGGCGACCAGGTCGCCGGCAGCCTCGAGACCCGTCGACAGCCTGAGCAACCCGTCGGTCGCGCCGGCGAGCGCACGGCCCTCATCGTCTAGCCCCACGTGCGTGCTCGTCGCGGGATGGCAGATCAGCGTCTCGGGTCCGCCAAGCGACACCGCCGGACGGATGAGCGAGAGCCGCGAGACGAGCCGCTCTGCGGCGGCGGCACCGCCCTTCAATTCGAACGACAGCAGCGAGCCGAACCGTCGCATCTGTACCGTCGCGAGCGCGTGCTGCGGATGCGACACGAGCCCCGGATGGTGCACTGAGGAGACCTCCGCCCGCGACTCGAGGAACCTGGCGATCGTCAGCGCGCTCTCGCACTGGCGGTCGTGTCGCACGGCAAGCGTCCGGATGCCGCGCAGGGCGTTGTGTGCGTCGTAGGGCGACGCGGTGGCGCCGTGCAGCACCGCGTAGCCCCACAGTGCGTCGACGAGGTCCTTCTCGCCCGCAACGACGCCCAGCATGGCGTCGTTGTGGCCCGCGATGCCCTTGGTGGCCGAGTGCAGCACGAGTGACGCGCCGTGGCGCAGCGGCGACGCGCCGAGCGGCGTGGCGAGCGTGGAGTCGACCACCGTGTAGGGGCCTTGGATCGCGCCGATCTCGTCGAGGTCGACGAGTCCGAGGCGTGGGTTCGACGGCGTCTCGGCGAGGACGAGCATCGTCCTGCCGGGCCGCACGGCGGCGGCGAACGCGCCGGGCACCGTGCCGTCGACGAACGTCACCTCGATGCCGAGGCGCGCGCAGGGTCCGGTGAGGAAGGCGTGCGTGCCGCCGTACACCTGCTGTTGTGCGACCACATGGTCGCCGGAGGAGCACAGGGCGAGCACGGTCGACGCAATCGCGCCCATGCCGGACGAGAAGGCGAGCGCGTCTTCGGCGCCCTCGAGTTCGGCGAGCGCCTGCTCAAACGCGCGCACCGTGGGGTTGGCGTACCGGGCGTAGTTGCCCGTCTCGTGCACGGCGAGCGCCGCGTCGCGGCTGGCGGCGACGCCCGACGTCTGCCAGGTGGTCGAGGTCCAGAGCGCCGGAGCAAGCGAGCCCGATCCGTCGCGGCCGCTGGTGACGGCGGTGGTGTCGGGTTCGTGCCCTGTCACGCGACTCAGCGTACGGGGAGGTTCGGCAGCACCGCCGAGGCCACGAGGTCGAGGTGGTCGAGGTCGGCCAGGTCGAGCACCTGCAGGTAGGTGCGCTGCACGCCCCGCGAGGTCCACAGGGCGAGGCGCTCGATGAGCTCGTTTGGCGTG
>JBIIHV010000198.1:0-3474 GCA_044235415.1 Ilumatobacteraceae bacterium
TGTCGCGGAGCGCGAGGATCGCAGCCCGAGCCTCTTCGAGCGTCTGCGCCGCAAGGGCGGTCCCGAGGTCGCGCGGGTCCAGGTCGTAGACGGATTGTGACTCGTCGCTGAACGCAATCAGGATTCGATCAAAGGTTTCTGGATCCTCCCCCGACCCGCCGAACGCATAGGCCACGAGGCTGAGTGGAACGGTGAAGACGACGTCCTCGAGGGCTTGTTCGGACATCAGCGTGGTCCACTCCATCCAGTCGTTGAGTCCGAGCACGAGCGCGACCTCCCCCTCGCCGTTGGACTGGGCGCCGCACTGGAGCAGCAGCACTTCGGCTCCTCCGGACAAGGTCGACAACTGCCGTGCGGCCTCGTCGCAGACGGCACTTGCTGCCGCACCCTGCGATGCGCTGGGACCTTGGTCCGTGGATGCGGAGGGCTGCGAGCCTCGCGTCGCCGACCCTCCATTGGTCGCCGGCGAGCAACCGGTGGCGCTGGCGGCCAGCACGACCGCGGTGACGATCTTCACGACATGGTGTCGCATGGTGTGTACCTCCGACCCGTGCCCGCCCGTCGGGGATGGCGGTCCCCAGTGGTCTATCCGACCGGTGTTGCGGCGAAGTCGGTTGTGCCCGGCTCGCGGAGGGGTTGCCACCACTCCCGCACCGCCATCCACGCGAAGATCGCGAACAGGCCCATCGTGGGGAAGAACGGCAGCGTCTGGCGGAACGACGTGAAGTCGGTGCCGGTGATGACGCCGAGGTAGATGAGGAACGTCGTCAGCACCCACATCCGCAGCGGTTCGCGGCGCGCCAGCGGCACGAGCAGCGACACGGTGAACAGCGTCGGCACCACGATCGTCTCGGGAAACAGGGCACGGGTCGCCATGAGGCTCAGCAGCGAGCGCTCGATCGCCACCGTGTCGACGAGGAAGAACTGCAAGCCGGTCAGGTTGGCCAGCAGGCCGAAGACGGCCTGCTTGTCGGGTGGGAACGGACGGTCCCACGGCAGCCACGTGCCCATCGCCCGGGCGATCACATCCAGCATCCACGCCCCCAGCAGCGTCGAGCACACCGTGGTGGCCGCGAGGCGCACGGTGTGCCACGTCGCGGGGATTCGCCGCACCAGCCACGCCAACGGAAACGCCACGACGAGCGCCAGGCCGAGGTGCGGGCGCAGGAGCCCCGCGTTCACGAAGGCCGCCAGCCTCAGCGAGGGGTTCTGCCCGAAGAAGAGGTAGGTGAGCGACAGCGCCAGCATCGTCTCGCGCAGCGCGAGCAGGCTGAAGAACAGCATCACCGGACCCGTGGTGAGCCACACCCACCGCAGCCGGTGCCCGACGCCTGCCTCGTCGAGCTGGCGCTCGACGATCCGGAACGTCGCCAGCGAGCACACGAGGGACACGAACTTCAGCACGAGGACGTCGTCGAGGCCGACGAGCCGACCGAGCCATGCCCAGCCGAGGAACGTGTACCGGCGCTCCTCCAGGTCGCTGAAGAACATCGGCCGGCCGCCCCAGTCGAGCTTGTCGACGAGGAAAATGTGGTACCGCTGGTCGTTCGAGTAGAAGTCGAGCTGGCCGTCGGCGCCGTAGCGGAAGCGGATGGCCGCGACGCCCACCGTCCACAGCACGATCGCCGCGGTGGGCACCAGGCGCCGGCGGCACTGCGGCACGATGGCGATCCAGGCCAGCGCACCCAGCAGAACGGCCTGCATCGAGTACATCAGCACGTCAGCCGAGCCTCTTCGCGATGCGCTGGCCGGCGATGAGGCCGAGCAACCGGGGCTGCGAGAACTCCCACTCGCCGAGGAAGCGGGTGGGCACCGCGCCGGTGCCCTGCTTGAAGTCGTACACGCCGCGGTTGCCGATGGGGTCGATTCCGCCCATGTCGTAGCTGCGCACGCCCCGTTCGCGGCAGCACTCCATGAGCGTCCAGAACGCGTGGTACGAGGCGTACAGCTTGCGTCCCTGCGGCGTCGATGCGGCGAACGTGTCCCACGCCCAGTTGCCCATCACCAGCGCGCCGCGCAGCGCGAGGAAGTTGCCGTCCTCGTCGTCGCAGCGCACGACCAGACAGTCCTCGCCGAAGAGCCCGATCAACGATCCCATCGAGTCGACGGTGTTCTGGCCGGCAAGGTGCTCGATGCCCTTGTATGCGTGCATCGAGTCGTACACCGTCTTCATCTCGTCGGCCGACGGATTGGTCCACAGGTAGCTGGTGATCGGCCGCTTCTGCGCGCGCCGCAGGTTGTGCCGCCAGTTCTTCGTCAGCGCCGCCTCGCGGTCGGGCCCCACCAGGTCGTACACGAGGCTGAGACCAGAGAGGATCGGCACGCGGCTCGTCGACCACCCCAGCCGCTCGAGCCGGAACGCATCCTCGTCGCTGTGCGGGCGCGTGAGGTTCAGGCGGTGTAGCACGAAGCGCACGCCCATCTCCTGCGCGATCGCGCGCCGCAGCAGCGGCCCGCACGATGCGACGTCGCCCACCGGACCGCCCGGCGCCCATGCCAGGCCCGTCAGCCGCGAGTACCGCCGCGTCTGCACCTGCACCATCGTCGCTACGGTGCCGTTGCGCCGCGCGACGAGCTTGATCGGACGCCAACCGAACGCCTTGCGGTGCTCGCCCCACCGGCTGCTCTGGTACACGGAGTAGTGGGGGAGGTGCATGAGTCCCTCGTCCCACTCGCGGTCGGTGCCCTCCCACGTCGACCACTCGGTCGACTGCGGCTCGGTCTTCTCGGGTTTTGCGGGACGGCTCGAGCGGATGATGCGACGCACCGCCGCGTTGCCCAGCAGCCGCGCCGGCACCGAGCCGATCTCCCACTCGCCGAGGTACTCGACGACCTCTCCGCCGAAGCCGAGCTTGAAGTGGTCCACGCCCACCGCGCGGCGGTTGCTCGGTGCGATGCCGCCGAGGTCGAGCGTCGTGAGGCCCTTGGATTGCAGGTGCTGGTAGAGGCGCGACATCATCGCGTACGACGCGCTCACCTTGCGGCCCGCGTGCGTCGAGCCTGCGGCGAGGTAGTGCGAGCGGCCGCCCAGCGACAGCACGAGCGCGCCGGCGGCGGGCTGGCCCTCGTGCAGGCCCACGACCACGGTCATCGACTCGCCGAGCGCCCCGCGCATCGCGGCGAGCTGCGGGAACGAGTAGATCGGCACGTCGATGCGCTTTTCCTCGACCATCTGGCGCAGCACGTCGGCCAGCAGGCTGAGCGACAGGTCGTCGGTCGCGAACGTCCACTCGAGCGACGAATTCTCGGCGCGCTTCACCTCGTAGCGGTGCTTCTTGCGGATCGACTTCAGCCATGCGTCGTGCGGGGCGGTGAGGTCGACGAACACCGAGTACCGGCTGTTCACCGGGCGGTTCGGGCGCCGCATCGACGCGTTCGTCATCATGAACGTGCCCTTGTCGTGCGGCGCCATCACGTTGCAGCGCGTGTAGCAGCGGCCGAACTCGTCGAGCAGCGTGCGGTGCAGGGTCTGCA
>JBIIHV010000001.1:0-35965 GCA_044235415.1 Ilumatobacteraceae bacterium
CAAGGCGTGGGCCTCGCTCGGCCGTCCGCTCGATCCGATCACCCAGGACTCGTGCATCTTCTACGAGGACCACGTCGTCGTGGCCGAGCAGGGCGGCGCGGTCGTGTGGGAGGTGGAGGCGGGCCGTGAATTCGCCTCGAAGTTCACGTCGGGCAAGGCCGCGATCCACCAGAACCACGGCCTCTTCACCGTGGGCACGACGGTCGAAGCCGCCGCGTTCTGGTTCATCACCATGGAGCGCTCGTGCCAGGCGCAGCTGCTCGCCGAGGCGGCCGGCACGCCGAAGCTCATTCCGCACGAGATGGCCTCGTACACCGCGCGCCTCACCGGCTTCCCCGAGGCGGGCTGGTTCCAGGCCCAGCCGCTCTTCCAGGAGATCCTCGCCTCGGATCCCGAACTCGTCGAGTGACGCTCGCGCGTCCGAGGCCGCTGGCCGGGCTGCCGCCCGAGCCCTTCTTCGTCCTGTCCGCGTCCGCCCAGTACCTCGGCGCGGTGGTCGCAGTGCGGCTCTTCGACGACCTCGCTCCCGCCGGCGTCGCCTGGCTGCGCGTCGTCGGGGCTGCGATCGTGCTCGTCGCCGTGTCGGCGCCGAGGCTTCTGCGGGGCGGCCGGTGGACGGCAGCCGAGGTGGGTGCCGCAGCGGTGTTCGGCGCGGCCGTGGCGTTCATGAACCTGACCTTCTACCTCGCCATCGACAGGATGGACATGGGCAAGGGCGTCGCGATCGAGTTCATCGGCCCGATCTGCGTCGCCGCGCTCGCAACGCGCACGCGCCGCAACACCTGGGCGCTCGTCTTCGCCGTGGGCGGCGTCGCACTGCTGTCCGGCCTCGAGATCGACCGCGAGCCGCTCGGCCTGCTGTGGATCTTCCTCGCCTCGGCGTGCTGGGCCGCGTACATCGTCGTCGGCGCACGGGTCGCACGCCTCGACCGCGGGCTGGCGGGGCTCGGTGTGGGGCTCGTGTTCGGCGCCGTGCTGATCGCGCCGTTCGGCGCGCCGTCGAGCGGCCCCGCGTGGTCGTCGCCCGCCCTGCTGCTCGCGGCGATGTCCGTCGGCGTACTGTCCAACGTGATCGGCTACGGCCTCGAGCAGTCGATCCTGCGGGCCATCCCCGTCCGCCGCTTCTCGGTGCTCCTCGCGCTGCTGCCCGTGACCGCCACCGTGTTCGGAGCGGCCTTCCTCGACCAGATCCCCTCCGCCGCGGACCTCGTCGGCATCGGGCTCGTCCTCGTCGGCGTCGTCGTGCAGCAGCGCGACGTCATCGAACCACCGGCGGACTGAACCGCACGGCGGGTTCGGGCTCGATCCGCCACCGCCCCGGAGCGGACGGGTACCCTTGCGGCGGGCGGAGTTGAGGAGAGAGCTCAACGTGCGCGTATCCACAAAGGTCCTGGCCATCGCCGTCACGGCGGGCCTCGTTGCCCCGGTCATGCCGGCGTCCCCCGCTCAGGCGAGCCCCGGCGGACCGTCGGTCGTGGTGACGGGCCGCGGAAACGGCCATGGGCGCGGGCTCAGCCAGTACGGCGCCTACGGATGGGCCGTCGCGAACGGCTGGACGTGGCAGCAGATCGTCTCCTTCTACTACCCCGGGTCGTCCCCGGCCCCGCTCGCCGATCCCGAACAGGTGATGACCGTCCATCTCTCCACGATGAACGACCTGCCCACCTCGGTCGTCGCCGATGCCGGCAACGCCGTCCTCGTGCAGGACCCCGTGCCAGGGCGCACCTGGACCTCGCTCGTCGCCCGCGAGATCGCTCCCCGCACCTACCGCGTCTGGGGCTCGACGGAGCGCAGGTGCTCCCTCGGCGACCCCGCCGCCGACGGGTTCGTGCTCGTCGCCGACGTGCAGGATGCCGTGTCGTTCACGACCACCACCGGCACCGACCCCGCGTCGCCGGCCGAGACGCAGATCGGCCTCTGCGAACCCACCGCCGGACGGGTGCGCGTGCGCTACTACCGGGGCGAGGTACGCGCGGTGAACAACGTGCGGGGCGAGAACCGCACCATCAACGCGGTGCGCATGGAGAGCTACCTCCGCGGCGTCGTGCCGCGCGAGTCGCCGTCGTCATGGGGTGCCGCCGGCAACGGCGCGGGCATGCACGCGCTGCGCGCGCAGGCCGTCGCGGCGAGGTCGTATGCCGCGACCGAGAACAGGTACGCGGGGCTCGCCCGTACCTGCGACACCGAGTCGTGCCAGGTGTACGGGGGTGCGATGCTGCGGGAGGCGCTCAATGCACCGGCTGCGGTGCTCGAGGCTCCCGCCACCGACGCGGCCATCGCCGAGACGTACGGGATCGCGATGATCGCGCCGAACGGCTCGCCCGTCCGCACCGAGTTCACGTCGTCGAACGGCGGTCGCACCGCGGGTGGAACGTTCGCCGCGCAGGCCGATGCCGGCGACCTCGCATCCGACGCCGCCAATCCGCTGCTCACCTGGACACGGGTGCTCACGGCAGCGCAGATCGCGGCGAAGTACCCGCAGATCGGCGCATTCACCGGCATCCAGACCGTCCACGACGGCCTTGGCGGCGAGTGGGGCGGCTACACGACGACCGTGCGCATCTCCGGTACCGCGGGCAGCGCATCCGTGAGCGGCTGGACCTTCCGAGGCGCATTCGACCTTCCCGCCCCCTGGTTCGCGGCGCGTCCCGTGGCGGGAGCGGACCCCGGGGCGGCGCCGACGGGCCCGATGCTGTTCATCGGCGACTCCGTCGGCGAGAGCATCGCCGCCGAGTTCGCCGCCATCGTCGCGCCCGCCTATCCCGGCATCGACTACCGCGCGAAGGCCAACCGCTGCATGGTCGGAGCGACCTGCATCCTCGCGGACGCGCCCGACGCGCTGACGATCGTGAACTCGATCGACCCGGCGAACGCGCCCAAGGTCGCGATCATCCAGCTCGGCTACAACGACGACCCCGGCAACTTCGCCAGCGAGGTCGACCAGGTCGTCGCGGCACTGAACGCCCGCGGCACCAACCGGATCGTCTTCGTCAACCTCTCCGTGCGGCGCACCGACCGCGCCTTCGCCACCTCGAACGCGGTCCTCGCCGCGGCGGCCCAGCGTCATCCGAACGTCTCCGTGCTCGACTGGAACGCCGCGTCGATCGCGCCGTCGCAGTCACGGTGGTTCCGCGACGGCGTGCACCTCACGTCGACCGGCCGCGTCGAGTTCGCCCTCTTCCTGCGCCAGCAGCTCGACGCCCTGCGCGCGGCGGGCGCGTTCGGACCGCCGACCGTCGTGGCCACCGGCATGGCGGTCCCCCTCGTGCAGGGGAACCGCGGGCCGTTCGTCGCCCAGTTGCAGAAGGCGCTGAACGCATACCTGGCCCTGCCGAAGTCGCGGCGGCTGCGGGCCGATGGCGTCCTCGGCAAGGGCACGGTGCGCGCGATCTCGGAGGCAGAGGCGCGCGCGGGTCTACCAGTGGACGGCGTCGCCGACGCGGCACTGCTGCAGGCGGTCGGCGTCAACCCCGCGGGCTTCGTCCTGCGCCGTGGCTCGCGCCACGAGTCCGTGGCAGCCGCACAGACGGCGCTGTACCGCGTGCTCGGCGTCGCAGCGACGCCGGACGGCGCATTCGGTCCCGGCACCGAGCGGCTCGTTCGCCGGTTCCAGCAGCAGGCCGGACTGCCCGTCACCGGGCGGATCGATGCGGCGACGTGGCAGGCGCTCGCCGCAGCCGCAGCCCGCTGACCGGTACGGCGCCGCACCGGCGCGCGCCGTCGTCGGGCGCCGTCAGTCCGCGAGTGCGGCGGCGAAGCGCTCGTTCCACGCCTCGTCGCTGACCATCGTCGCGTACGCGTCGCGGTAGCGGCGCTTCAGCGCGCCGTACGTGCGCGCAGTGCGCAGCACCTCGCGGACGATCTCGACGGCGAGGCGCGCGAACCGCCTGCCGTCGCGCCGAACGACGTAGCCCTCCGAGGCGCGATCGTGGCGGTAGAGGATCTGGTTGCGGAAGGTGGAGAGTCCAACGGCGCGGGCATCGATGCGCGCGACCGCCACATCCTTCCTGCGGAGCCACGGCGGCAGCACGTAGCCGCCGACGAGCAGCACCGCGACGACGAAGCCCACGAGCCGCACCGGCTTCGGCCACTCGCGCCGCCCGGGGAGCGCAGCCAGCTCGGGCGGCAGCGGCGCCGCCTTCTCCTCCGTCACCGTGCGCAGGTCGTCGTGGAGCGCCGGGTGGTCGATGGCCATCCATGCCTCGGGTCCCTCGAGGAAGTCGCGCAGCCCGCGCAGCATGTACTCGGTCGACGCGTACCGCATCGAGAACAGGTTGCGGAACCCGAACGAGGCGAAGCGCCACGCGAGGTGCCACCAGCGGTGCCGGTCGAACACCAGCGCCTCGACGAGCGCGAGGTTGCGGGCCTCGTAGTAGAGCGACGACGGGTTGTTCTTCAGGCCGAAGTCGGCGTGCCAGACCACGATGCCGTTGAGTGTCACGGTGTGCCGGCCGGTGTGCATCAGGCCAAACCCGACGTCGTCGCCCCGCACGAACACCGGCAGCGGGTTGTCCCGCGTGATGCCGACGGGGAACGCCGTGTACCACCACGCCGTGTAGGCGAAGCGGTGCTCGGGCTCGTCGGCCAGCGCGATCGACCGGTCGCGCAGGTCGTCCTCGCGGCCGACCGCCCGCAGGGGATAGATCGATTCGAACCGGTAGTCCGACCCAGCCTCGAACTGCATCCACGGACGCTCCTCGCTGAGCATCGCGCCGTGGACGCAGAGCCGCTCGTCGCGCGCGTGGGCGAAGAGGGCGACGGTGCGCACGATGGCCTCCGGCTCGAGGGTGATGTCGTCGTCCATCAGCAGGATGTGCGTCGCCCAGCCCTGGCGGCGCAGTTCCATGATCCCGCGCGCGAACCCGCCCGCCCCGCCGAGGTTGCCGTTTTCCAGCACCTGCAGCGGGGCGTCCCCGGGTGCATCGAACGACACGTTGCGCGCGTTGTCCACCACCAGCACGCGCAGCGCGCCACGGAGCGACGGCTCCTCGTCGAGCAGGGCCAGCACGTTGCGGACCGTCGCGGTCACGTACTGCTGACGGTTGAAGGTCGTGATCGACAGCGACAACCGGACGTCGCGCCCGGTCGGGCCCGACGTGGTCCATCGCCCGCCCGTCACCGTCGCCGCCTCCGTCGCGCGCACGCGCACCCAGAGCACGCCCCCAGCCGACGCCTGCACGTCGCCGACCGCGATCGCCTCGCCCAGCCGACCCGTCGCCACGATCCGCTCACGGCTCCGGACCGTCTCCACGACCTCGACCTCCGCGCCGCCAGTACCCTCGACCACGAGGGACAGCGCGCCGACCGAGGTCAGGCGCCGCCACCTCCCGACTGCAAACGCACCGAACGACGTGTCGAAGGTTGCGGTGCCGCCCGCGGCGAGCACGACCTCGCCGTCGGCGAGGCGGGCGCCGTCGCCGATGCGCACGTACAGGAGCGGCTCGGGACATCCGTGCCGAGGCACGACCAGGCGCTGCAGCAGCTGCGTCACGCCGTCCCCAACGGGTGCACCGAGAACGTCGGCAGCGGCGAGCCGGCGTCGAGCGCCGCCAAGACGGCCCGTGCGCAGCCGAGCGCCTCGTGGATCGTGACGTCCATGTCGAGGTAACGGTAGGTGCCCAGGCGGCCCATGAAGGTGACGCCCGGCGTGCGCTCCGCGAGGCGCACGTACTCGAGCAGCTGCTCCTTCTCCTTCACCAGGCGGATCGGGTAGTACGGCACGTCACCCTCGCCACAGAGCCGCGAGTACTCCCGGTACAGCACCGTCGCTGCGTGGTCCTCCCACGGCGCGAAGTGCTTGTGCTCGGTGATGCGCGTCCACTGCACGTCGGCGTCGCAGTAGTTCATCACCGGGCAGCCCTGTGCGTCACCCGCACGAACCTCCCGCTCGAAGTCGAGCGTCCGGTAGCCGAGCCGGCCGCTGGCGTGCCCGAACCACGCATCGATCGGCCCCGTCCACACGACGTGGTCGAACGAGCCACCGGGCCACGGGGTCGAGAGGTGCACCGAGACGCCCGGATGGTCGAGGATGGCCTCGACGATCGGCGTGTAGCCGTGGCGCGGGATCGCCTGCCACGGATGGTTGAAGTACGAATCGTCGTAGGTGAAGCGCACCGGCAGCCTCGCGAGGATGCTCGCCGGCAGCTCGGCGGGGTCGACGCCCCACTGCTTGCGGGTGTAGCCCGCGAAAAAGGCCTCGTAGAGCTCGCGCCCGACGAAGGCGAGCGCCTGCTCCTCGAACGTGGACGGCGCGGACTCCCGCGGCTCGGCCTTCGACCGGATCAGTGCGGCGGCCCCCTCGGGGTCGAGCGCTGTGCCGAAGAACTGGTTGATCGTGAGGAGGTTCACCGGCAGGGAGAACACCCGTCCACCCGTCGTGGCCTTCACCCGGTGGACGTACGGCACCATCTCGCCGAAGCGCCGGATGTAGTCCCACACGTGCCCGTGCTGCGTGTGGAAGATGTGCGGACCGTAGACGTGCACCATCGGCCCCTCGGCGGAGCGCTCGGTGTGGCAGTTGCCGGCGACGTGGGGGCGAGACTCGAAGACCTCGACCCGGTGCCCCGCCTCGGCGAGTTCTCGGGCCATCACGGCTCCGGAGAACCCCGCGCCAACGACGGCGAACGACCGTGGCGCCACGCGCCGAGTGTAGGAGACGGCCGCCTAGCGGCCGGCTGCGCTCAGTGGGCGAGCCACGGGGCGCACGAGCCGTCGAGGTCGCGCACCTCGATGCGGTCCCTGTTGGCCCACGTCACGGCGTTCGACGGGTCGGGTCGCAGGTTGAACGTGCGGAACGACATCTCCGTGGTGTCGACGGAGAGGATCCGGCCCCGCAGCGGTTCGCCGAGCCCGAGCAGGAGCTTGATCGTCTCCAGCGCCTGGATCGACCCGATGATGCCGGGCAGCACGCCGAGCACACCCGCCTCCGCGCAGCTCGGAGCCAGCTCCGCCGGTGGCGGTTCGGGCACCATGTCCCGGTACGTGGGACCGTGCAGCGGATCGAACACGGTGACCATCCCCTCGAACCGGAAGATCGAGCCGTGGACGACCGGGATGCCGAGCTTCACGCTGGCGTCGTTGAGCAGGTACCGGCTCGGGAAGTTGTCCGCGCCATCCACCACCACGTCGTAGCCGGCGATGATGTCCATGATGTTCGATGCGTCGAGCCGGGTGTCGTAGGTGACGACGTCCACGTCGGGGTTGAGCAGCCTGAGCGTCTTCTTCGCCGAGTCGACCTTGCGGTCGCCGACCCGCTCGATGTTGTGCAGGATCTGGCGCTGCAGGTTGGACGCGTCGACCTCGTCCATGTCGACGATGCCGAGCGTGCCGACGCCGGCCGCCGCGAGGTAGAGCGCGGCCGGCGAGCCGAGTCCCCCGGCGCCGAGCAACAGGACCTTGCTCGACAGGAGCTTCGCCTGGCCCTCGGTGCCGACCTCGGGCAGCAGGAGGTGCCGCTGGTAGCGCGTGCGCTGCTCGGCGGAGAGCACCGCCGGTGCGCGCCACGGACGACCCTCGTCCTTCCAGCGGCCGAAGCCGCCCGCCAGCGACACCACGTCGCGGTAGCCGAGGTCCTGCAGCGTCTTCGTCGCGAACGCACTGCGCACACCGCCCGCGCAGTAGACGACGACCGGCGCCGACTTGTCGACGATGCGCGTCTCGATCTGGGCCTCGAGGTGGCCGCGCGGGATGTGCACCGCACCGGGGATCGCGCCCTGTTCCCACTCGTCGGGCTCGCGCACGTCGAGCAGCACCGTGCCACCCGCCGCCAGTCGCGATGCGGCGTCCGCCGGATCGACCTCCGTGATCTCCGACTTCGCCTGCGCCAGCAGCTCTCTGAATCCCGCCATGACCGCCTCCCCCGAATACCCTACCGGTTTAGTCAGGATTTATCGCGGTCGGACGCGAGGATCGCAGGCAGCACGTCGCCGAGTTTCGCCTGCACGACCCCATCGGCGAGGTGGTCCATCTCGGTGGGCTGGAGATTGACGATGACCACCCGTGCGCCATGGTCGCGCGCGATCGGCACCACGAGCGCCGCCGGGTTGACGGACAGCGTCGTCCCCACGGCCAGCACGAGGTCGCACGAGCGGGCCGCGGCGAACGCCGCTTCGATCACCTCCGGCACGAGTTGCTGTCCGAAGAAGATCGTCGCGCTCTTCAGCACGCCGCCGCACTCGGTGCACGCGGGATCCTCCTCGCCGGCCCGCACGCGCTCCAGCACGTCGGCCATCGGCCTGCGGTCGTCGCAGCCGAGGCACTCGGACGTGGCGTACGTGCCGTGCACCTCGATGACCTTCGACGGATCGAGGCCGGCCGCCTGGTGCAGCCCGTCGACGTTCTGCGTGACGACGGACACGAGCCGGCCCTGCACGTCCAGCCCCGCGACCGCCCGGTGCGACGCGTTCGGCTCGGCCCGCCGCATCGGCGAATCCAACCGGATCCGCCACGCCCGCTTCCGGAGCTCCGGATCCGATTTGTAGTACGACAGCGTCGCGAGCCGCTCGTTGTCGGGGTTCCGCGTCCATGTGCCATCCGGCCCGCGAAAGTCGGGGATGCCGGACTCGGTGGAGATGCCCGCTCCGGAGAACACCACGATGCGTCGCGCGGCCGCGACGAGCTCTGCTGCCCGCGCAACGTCGGGAGTCACGCCCGGGCCCCGGTCGCGAACCATGGCACGACGGACTCCATGAACGCCCACGAAGTGCGGTGGGCCGCGCTCGGTCCGTGCGCACCGAGCGCCGTCCGGTGGCGCGGACAGGGGTAGCCCTTGTTGGAGGCGAAGCTCCAGTGCGGCAGATCGTCCGCGAGCGCGCGCATGGAACGGTCGCGCACCACCTTGGCCAGCAGCGCGGCTGCGGACACGCTCGCGCACCGTGCGTCGCCGCCGACGACCGTGGTCACGCGCCCCACAAGCGGGCCCACGAAGTCCCAGCGGCCGTCGACGACGGCTGCCGCACCGTCGAGGTCGATCGAGCCGCGCAGCGCACCGAAGGCCCGCGCCGCCGCGAGGCGCTGTGCCGCCGACATGCCCAATTCGTCGCACTCCCGGTTGCTGGCCGTACCCGTCGCCCACGCCGCGCACGCCGCGGCGACCGGCGCGAACATCGCCTCGCGCCGCGGCTCGGCGATGGTTTTCGAGTCGCGGAGGCCGGACAGCACGCCGTCGAGCCCGTCGACGACGGCCGCCACCGGCAGCACCGCCACGCCGACGACGAGCGGCCCGGCCCATGCACCCTTGCCGACCTCGTCGACGCCGACCACCATGCATGCACCTGCGTCGAGCAGCCCGCGCTCGATGGTGGTGTCGGGTCGCAGCGTCCGGTTCACCGGATCTCGACCCGGACGTCGCCCGCGACGAATCCGCCGATCCTCCACCAGCCGCCACCCACGACCAGGTCGGCGGCGGCGGCCTCGTCCACCGCCGCCAGCAGCCCCCCCGACGTCTGCGGATCCATGCACAGCGCGGTGGCGACCTCGTCCACGGCGACGAATCGCCCATCGACGTACTGGCGGTTGCGCGGGTCGCCCCCGGTGCGCACGTCCCGTGCGGCGGCCTCGCGCGCGCCGGCGTACGCCGGCAGGGCCGCGCCATCCAGCACGAGCACCGCTCCACTGCGCTCGGCCATCTCGAGGCCGTGTCCCGCAAGGCCGAAACCCGTGACGTCGGTCGCCGCGTGCACCGCACCTCCGAGCGCGACCAGCTGCTCCGATGCGGCGCGGTTCGTGGCGCGCATCCCCGCGATCGCGGCAGCCTTCTCGCCGTCGGTCCCGCCCGCCAGCACGAGCGCGGTGCCGAGCGGCTTCGAGATCAGCACGGCGTCGCCGGGGCGCGCACCGCCCTTGCGCAGGATGCGGTCCGGGTGCACGATGCCCTGCACGGCAAGGCCGAACACGGGCTCGGGGTTGCGGATCGTGTGCCCGCCCGCGACCGAGCCGCCCGCACCGCGCACCACCTCGGCGGCCGACGCGAGGATCGCCGCGATCGCCTCGCGCGGGAAGTGCTCGGGAAAGGCCGCCACGTTCAGGGCCATCACGACGCGCCCGCCCATCGCGAACACGTCGCTGCACGCGTTGGCCGCGGCGATGGCGCCGAAGTCGGACGGGTCGTCCACCAACGGCGGGAAGAAGTCGGTGGTGCTCACGATCGCCACGTCGTCCGACACGCGGTAGACCGCGGCGTCGTCGAACGGGGCGAGCCCGACGAGCAGGCCGGGATCGTCCGGCGCGGCGAAGCCCCCGACGAGGTCGCGCAGCAGCGAGGCGCCCCACTTCGCGGCGCACCCGCCACACGACGTCCACTCGGTGAGCCGCAGCGGCGCGTCGGAGCTCACGCGGGCGAGCCTAGGAGCAGCACCTCACCGCTCGCCGACGCGGACGACCACGACGGATCGAGCGCCGGTGCGCGCAGCACGGTGCCGGCACCCGGTCCGGTCTCCCACAGCAGCGCGGGCCGCCCCATGTGCCAGCGCAGCGCGAACGACGCACGTCGGCCCGGTCCGGCGAACACGCCGCGGCACTGCAGGTTGCGGTCGGTCCACGACGCCGTTGCGCGGACGAGCACGTCCGCCGTGCCGTCGCGCGACGGACGAACCAGCTCCTGCTCCGTCCACGCGACCGCACGGATCCCGGCGGGGCGCGTGTCGGGCGCGGGTTCCGCCGCTGCGAGCCGTCGCTGCGACCTGGCCACGTCGTCGGCGGCGCGGGGCTCGCCCGCGGCGAGCAGCACCTCGGATGCGGCGAACAGCGCGCGCTCGGCATCCCACGGAACCGACGCCGACCTCCGCAGGCCGCGCAGAAGGGACTCTGCCGCCGCCACGCACGCGTCGACGGCGCGGTCGTCGGTCAGCTCGCCGAGCCGCACCAGTTCGTGCAGGACGAGCAGGTCGTCGACGGGATCGCCGGCCGGAGCCAGCACCGGGGCACCGAGGACGAGCGCGTCGGCACGCGCCCGGTTGACTGCGGGGGCGGCCTGCGGATCGGGCAGGTCGAGCCAGCTCGCGCGCTCCAGTGCGGCGAGCCATCCGCGGCGAACGTCGTCGAACCCGGCGACCCGTGCGGGGTCGGCTGCGGCTCCGCGCACCACCGGTATCGCGACGCGGGCCGACGTGCCGTGTGCGAGGGGCAGCACCGCGCTGTCGGCGGGCGCACCGCCTGCCTCGCCGGCAGCGAGTCGGCGCAACGGACGCGACGACAGCACCTCGCCGGGCGACAGCGCCACGGCGACCGCTGCGGGCGAGTCGTTCTGGAACTCGAGCACCACCATGCCGCCCGCGTCGGGCACCGCCCATGCACGCTGCACCACGTCGCCGCCCGGGACGCGGACGCGGGTCTCCGTGCACGGCACCCCCGCGGTGCGCTGCTGGCGCACGCCCTGGTCGGTGGCGGGGTCGTGCCAGCGGTCCTCCGCCATGACCCACCACGCGAGCGACAGGTCGCCGAGCGAGATCCCGCCCCGGCCGTCGACGACGGCCGCCCACCCGCCGCTGCGCACTCCGAGCAGGTGTCGCGCCGCGCGCGGCGTGCCGGACAGCGAGACGGAGGTGACGACGGCGCTCACTCGAACTCGCCCTTCGTCGTACGGCTCATCAGCTCGAGGAGCGACGCCGCGGCGGTCTTCGTTCCGTCGCACACTGCCGCCACCTGCTCGCAGATCGGCATCTCGACGGCGTGCCTGCGAGCGAGCGCGACGACGGCGCCCGAGCTGCGCACGCCCTCGGCAACCATGTTCATCGACTCCACGATCGAGGCGAGGGCCTCCCCGCGGCCCAGGCGCACGCCCACCTGCGAGTTGCGACTGTGCGACGACGCGCACGTCGCCACGAGGTCGCCCATCCCGGCCAGCCCCGCGAACGTCTCCGGCCGGGCTCCGAGCGCCGCGCCGAGGCGCGCCATCTCTGCGAGCCCGCGCGTGATCAGCGCGGCCTTCGTGTTGTCACCGAAGCCGAAGCCCTGCGCGATCCCCGCCGCGATGGCGATCACGTTCTTGACGACCCCGCCGACCTCGCAGCCGGTCACGTCGGGGTTTGTGTAGATGCGGAAGGTGGGGCGCGCGAACGACGGCACGAGCGCCCGCGCCACCGACTCGTCCGCGCACGCCATGACCCCGGCAGCCGGCTGACCCGCAAGGATCTCCGCGGCGAGGTTTGGCCCGCTCAGCACGGCCACCGGACTTCCCGGAATCTCGTCCGCGAGCACCTCGCTCATCCTGCGACCCGTGACTGCGTCGAGGCCCTTCGACAGGCTCACGACCGGCACGCCGCGTGGCGCGATCTCCGCTACCCGCGCCGCGACGGCACCGAACCCCGCGGACGGCACCGCCATCGCCACGACGGATGCGCCGTCGAGGCACGCCGCGAGATCGGCCGATGCACGGAGGGACCGTGGCAACGAACGATCCCCCGTGTAGGCGCGGTTGGTGTGCAGCCCCGTGATTTCCTCGGCGAGTTCCACCCTGCGCGCCCAGATGACGGCGTCGCCGTTCGCGGCGGCGAGGGCGGCCACCGTCGTGCCCCATGATCCCGCGCCGACGACGCACACGCGGCTCCCCATCGGCGCCAGCGTAGGTCTGTGACCTCGTCCTACGCTGTGGCGGTGCCGGCCGGGACCGCAATCGTGGTCCCCGTCAAGGCCTTCGACCGCGCCAAGGAGCGCCTCGCCGGCGTGCTCGGCCCCACCGAGCGGGCAGCGCTCGCCCGAAGGCTGGCGACGGGCGTCGTGATGGCCGCGCTGTCATCCGCGCGGCCCGTGCTCGTGGTCTGCGACGACGAAGCGACCGAAATCTGGGCGGCCGCCCTCGGAGCGGAGGTACTTCGGCAATCCAGCGGCGGCCTCGACGCCGCCGCCATGGAGGCGCGCGCGCACCTGCAGGGGCGCGTCCACCTGCTGGCGGTGGTGCACGCGGACCTTGCGCACCCCGAAGGGCTGCCGGCATTGCTCGATCGTGCGGACCTCTCCCCCGGCGCGACGATCGTCCCCGACCACCGACGGGACGGCACCACGGTGCTCGTCGTCCCGATCGACGCGCCGTTTGGGTTCGCGTACGGGCCGGGGAGCTTCGACCGCCACCGACGCGAGGCTGAGCGACTCGGCTTGGGGCCCGTCATCGTGGAGGATTCCCTCCTTGCCGCCGACGTCGACGTACCGGAGGACCTTGCCGCACTCGACGGTCGCGACTGAACCGGCCCGTACATGACGATCGGGGGGCCTTTCGGCCCCCCGATCTTCAGTTATCCGAGCCGACTGTGAGTCGGTAGAGGACCGACTACTTGGCGGCAGCCTTCTTGGTGGCCTTCTTCGCCGCCTTCTTGCGACGCTTCGCCGGGGCCTTCTTCGCCGCCTTCTTGGTGGTCTTCTTTGCCGCCTTCTTGGTGGCCTTCTTTGCCGCCTTCTTGCGACGCTTCGCCGGGGCCTTCTTCGCGGCCTTCTTGGTGGCCTTGCGCTTCTTTGCTGCCATGTTGGTTGTTCTCCTTGTTGGTTGCTTGCTTACTTGCGGGTGGGGTTCAGTTCGGCCTTGAGCGTGGAGCTCGCGCTGAACTTGATGGCCATCGACGCGGGGACCTCGACCGGCTCACCCGTGCGCGGGTTCCTGCCGGTACGTGCCTTGCGCGTGGAAGACGTGAACGAGCCGAAGCCCGGCCACGAGACCTTCTCCCCCTTCTTCGCGGAAGCCACGACCAGTTCAAAGAACGCCGAGATCGTGCGCTCAGCATCGTGCTTCGTCACGTTGGCGTTCTGTGCAACTGCGTCTATGAGCTCTGCTTTTGTCATGTGTGTGTCCTGGCTTTCTCGGAATCGGATAACCGCTCGGACGACATTGGAGTATGTCGACGCCGCAATTGCAAGCATTTCCGTGCCGCGACGACGCGCACGCGTCGTCGTGACCCGCCAACCTTGCATCGGTTCGCGCGCGAACCTCACGTCGACTCGCGCCGTGAAGATTCGTCACCGAGTCGACACCGATGCGCCATTACGGTGCACACCAGGGCGACGCACGCCGACGGATGCACCGCAGGAAAACGTTGCGGTTATTGGGTTTCGTGGTGTTTCGAAGCGCCGGGAGCCGTGCATCGGTTGCGATGGCGCGTCGCATCGGTGCCCCTCCAACGCCGCACGAACCCGCGGTCCCACGGTCCGCACACGGGTGGGTCGAACGCGCCGACGCACCGTCTCGCGACGCCCCGAAAAAAATCCGGAAATATTTCCGTCGAAACCCTCGTCCAGCGCCACGAACGCCGCGGCGCGCACCTCGGTATCCCCCACCCTCGACCTGGGACGCAGCGCGATGCGGATCGTTGCGCGCTGACGACCTCGAGGACCGGAGTGCCGGCAGAGGCACGGGACACCCTCCTCACGGCGTCGTGTTCGACACGTCGGTGATCGTCGCCGACCCCGGGTGCCCCGCATCCATTGCCGGTCGTGCCGAGGTCGCACCCCTCACCGTGGTCGAGGAACTGGCCGGCCCGGATTCCCGCCACGACGAGGTGGGAGGGTCGGCACGGGCTGACGGGCGGCACCGCCTCGGCCCCGTCAGGCGTCGCCATCACGGGCAGGGAAGGACCCCGGCGCTTGACATTTGGCACCAAGTTCATTTAGCATCAAATACATGGCACTCACCGACGTCCATGGTCCACTCTCCGACGACACCACCCCCGGCTCCTCGGTTCCCCTTCGGTCGCTGATCGACTGGACGCAGTTCGCGAACTGCAAGGGCAAGACCCGGCTCTTCTTCGCCCCCAAGGCCGAGCGCCCGCAGGCCCGCGCCCGCCGCGAGGCGAAGGCCAGGGCGCTGTGCTCGGCGTGCATCGTGCAGGAGACCTGCCGCCAGTTCGCCCGGGAGAACCACGAATACGGGCTGTGGGGCGGGGAGAACGAGGAGGAGCGCCACTTGGCCGGCTACACGATTGCCGCTCCGATCGGCGTGCGCGCCCGACAGGCCAAGTCGGCCTGATCCGCAGCCGCCCGCGCGGCGCCTGTCAGACTCGGGACGTGGTTGCGCAGGGCGGCATCTCGGATCCGGGCGAGTACGTCACTCGGTTCATCGAAAACATCGAGCAGAGCCGGTTCTCGGACGCCATGGCAATGGTCTCCGACGACTGCGAATACGACAACGTCCCGATCGCCAAGGTGTTCGGCAGGGACGCAATCGTGGACATCTTGTCGAAGTTCCTGGCTTCGGCCACGCGCGTCGAGTGGCTGATCCACCACCAGGTCACCGGTGGCGACATGTCGCACGGGGTGGTGATGAACGAACGGACGGACCGCTTCGAGATCGACGGCCGCTGGGTGGAGTTCGACATCGCGGGATTGTTCGTCATCAGCGACGGGAAGATCGCGCTGTGGCGCGACTACTTCGACAAGGAAGCCTTCACGAAGGCCCTCGCCGCGCGCTGACCGTCGCGACACCCGCTCGGTACCGTCCCCCCGTGTCCGCGCTCCCCGACGCAATTGCCGCGCACCGCTTTGCGGTGATCGACACCGAAACCACGGGCCTCGAACCCGGGTCGTGCCGGCTGCTGCAGGTTGCCGTCGTCGTCGCGACAGGTGACGGAACGATCGAACGGCAGTGGTCGTCGTACGTCCGGGGCAGGCACTGGCGACCGGGGCGGCTTGGTGCCTGGCACATCCACGGCATCACCCGGCGGCACCTTGCCACCGGCCAGCCCCTTGCCGAGGTGCTCGCAACGGTCGCCGACATGAGCCGGGGCGCCACCGTGCTCGCGCACAATGCGCCGTTCGACCTGGGCTTCCTCCGCGCCGAGGCGCTCCGGGCAGGAGTCGAGCCCCTCAGCGGTCCCGCCGTGTGCAGCCTCCGGCTGTCACGGTCGCTCGATCCGGAGCGCACAAGGAGCCACAAGCTCGCTGATATCGCCGCCCGCACGGGGGTCGAGCCGGCACGCGTCCACGACGCCCTCGCCGACGCCATCGTCACTGCGGCCGTGCTGCCACACCTGCTCCACGAGGCCGGCGTGCACTCACCCGACCAGTTGTCGACCTGGTTCGTGGACTAGCGACCCGAGCGGGGCTTCGGGGCCGCCTTCTTCACGGGCATCTTCGCCTTCTTCACGGGCGTCTTCGCCTTCTTCGCGGGCGGCTTCGCCTTCTTCACGGGCGTCGGCGCCGAGGGTGTTCGCGTGCGTCCGTACCGCGCCAACACGTCCCGGGCAGTTGCCGCCCGAAGACCTGCAAATCTCGGCGGCGAAACCAGCGTGATCGAGCGGCCGCCGCGGATGAGCAGACGGCCGAGCCAATGGTCGCTCGACACCGCGAGGGTCAGGCGCAGTGATCCATCCGACAGCACCGAGCGATCGCGGTAGGGGTACGGCTCGACCAGCCAGCGGAGCCCCGGCGCCACCACGACCGTCGCCTCCGATTCGGCATCGAGGAACCACTCGCTGCCGCCGTGCGGCACCACCGGCTCGACCTCGACGAACTCGCCCGTTCCAGCCAACGACACGATCCGGTCGACGCGGAAGTCGCGCCGCTCGCCGCTCCGGTCGTCGTCGGCGGTCACGTACCAATTGCCGGAGTGCTCGAACACCGCCCGCGGCACGACCGTGCGGAGGTTGGTCCTCCGTGCACCCTGCAGCGCGGGGAACGGCTTGCGATAGTCGATGCGCAGGCTCTCGCCCGACTCGGCTGCTGCGCGAACCGCGGCGAGGTGCGGGGGTGCCACCACCTCCACCTCCACGCCGCTCGTGCCGCCACCGGCGAGCCGTGCGATCTTCCCGTAGACCCTCGCCAACGGACCACCTGCGTCGGCGCCGGGCATCGCGAGCGCGGTCTTCAGCATCGCAACCAACCCGAACAGCTCGGCCGCCGTCAGCCGCGCGGGACGGCCGAGGATGGTGGGCACCTCCGCGTGGATCGTGCCGTTGGCGAGCCGGCGCTGGAACTCCGCCTCGTCGGCCTCGTCGAGATCGGTGCCGTCCTCCGGCTCGATCCACACGTCGACGAGGAGGTCGGGGGTGTAGGGAGGCACGCCGCACAATCCGACGAGTTGCAGGTCGCGCACGAGACGCTCGGGGCTCTCGCCGAACTCCGCCGCGGCATCCCGGACCTTCACGTGCTTGCGCCGCACCAACCACGGAATGAGGACGAGCAAGGTCGCGAGGCGGTCGCCCGATCCCGCGGGACCGGGTGGCTTCTTCGCGGCCTTCCGCGCTGCTGTCCGTGGCTGGGGGGAAGGTGCAGCCGCGCGCCGGCCGCGGTCCGATGCGAGGTCCTCCAGCCACCCGACGACGTGCGCACGGACGTCGTCCGGTCCGACCACCTCGGCCCGGTGCACCATGGCGAGCAGCCACGTACGGAACGCGTCGAGGTTGCCGCACGGCACCGCAAACTCGGTCGACCCGTCACGATGCCGCGAGAGCACCGCACGCGGCCCCATCTCGCGCTCGACGGTCGGCGCGATGTCCGCATCGACGAGGACCCGGGCGGTGGTGCCCTCGCCGAGCAGCTCCTTGTCGGTCTTCACCGCCCGTGCGAGGTCGAGACCGGCCGGACGCGACACCCTGCTCGGCCCGGTGACGACGGCACGGCCCTCGATGCGGTCGACCCGGAACACCCGCTGGTCGCCGCGGAGATGGTCGTGCCCGACCAGGTACCAGCGGCCGCCGCGGCACAGCAGCCCGAACGGGTCAACCGACCGCTCCTCGCCGTGGTACCTGAACCTCACGGACTGCTGGCGCAGCACGCCGTCGGAGAGCGCGTCCAGCGCGTCGTCGCCGATCGTCAGGTCGACCGAGGTCGTCGTGCCCAGCAGGCGCTCTCCGCCCAGCTTCCACAGCGCCTCGGTCCCAGCCCGCGCGCCGATCCGGACCGTCGCAAGCGCGAGCTGCAGCGCATCCTGTTCGTCGGGGCTGAGACGGAGATCGGCGAGCTCGTACTCGCGCCGATCGACCGAGTACGCCGATTCACCCGCGTGGTCCCCGCCGAGGACGACCGTCCGTATCGGGACGCCGAGCGACCGCAGCACCGACTTGTCCCGTTCGAACTTCGCGCGCGCAGCCTGGTCGGAGCCCGGGTAGCAGTCGGAGAGCTCGCGGCGGATCTCCTTCAGCGTCAGCGGGCGCGACCGGTGGGTCAGCAGCGCGAGGAGGTTCAGCAGCCGTTCGGTGTTCGACTTCGCGGCCGGCACGCCGTCAGGCTACGAGCCGGAGCCCCGGTGCCGGAGGTACCAGTCCAGCGCCGCCTCCGTGGCCGCATCCGACCCGCCCCGGGGCGAGGTTCCCTCGATCTCCGCCAGCACGGCTCCTGCGATGCGCTTGCCCATCTCGACGCCGAACTGGTCGAAGGAATTCACGCCCCACAGCGCGCCCTCGACGACCGTGGCGTGCTCGTAGATCGCCATGAGGGCGCCGAGCGCCGCCGGAGTCCACTCCCCCAGAGCGACCACCGTGGAGGGGCGGTCGCCGGGACACGCGACGTGGGACTCGCCGTCCCGGCCGAACGCGAGTGCGGCGGCCTGGGCGAGGAGATTGGCGAAGAGCGCGTCGCCGCCCGGACCGCGGCCCGCGACGCCGATGAAGTCGACCGGCACCACCGAGGTGCCCTGGTGGAGCATCTGCATGAAGGCGTGCTGCGCGTCGGTGCCGACGCCACCCCACACGACGGGTGCCGTTGCAGTGCGGACCGTCGCACCGTCGGTCGCGGTGCCCTTGCCGTTGCTCTCCATCGACACCTGCTGGAGCCATGGCACGAGCCCCGCGAGCGCGTCGGCGTACGGCACCACCGCCTTCGTCTCCCGTCCGAGGAACGACCGGTTCCAGACGGTCACGAGCCCGAGCAGCACGGGCAGGTTCGCCGCGAACGGCGCGGTCCGGAAGTGGGCGTCGGCGGCGCGCATGCCCGACAGAAAGTCGCGGAAGCGCCCCGCGCCGGTCGACAGCGCCGCGGCGAGGCCGGCTGCCGACGAGACCGAGAACCGGCCGCCGATCCACGCGGGCATCGTGAAGGTCCGGCCGAACGCGACGCCCGCCGCACCAGCGGCCCGCTCGGGTCGTTCGCTCACGGCGACGAGGTGCCGCGACGGATCCGGGAGCTCCGCCGCCAGCCAACCGGCCGCTGCCCGCACGTTCGCGACCGTCTCAAATGTGCCGAACGACTTGCTGCACGCCACCACGAGGGTGGTGCGCGGGTCGAGGCCGGCGAGCGCCGCGGCAGGGGCGTCCGGGTCGACGTTGGACAGGAACCGGCAGTCGAGTGCGCCGTCGCCGAACGCCCCGTGCACGAGCCGCGGCCCGAGGTCGCTTCCGCCGATGCCAACGGCCACGACCGCCCGGAAGCGCGACCCGTCGGCCGCGCGCTCCGTCCCCTCCCGAACCGCATCGGCGAACCGGAGCGCGGCGTCGAGCGCTCCGCGCGCCTCCCCCACCGCGGCGGCATCGGCTCCCTCGGCGCCGCGCGACGCCACGTGCAGCGCGGGCCGGTTCTCGGTCGCGTTCACGCGCTCCCCGGCGAACATTGCGTCTCGCACGCGTGCGACGCCCGCCTCGTCGGCGAGCTCGAGCAGCGCACCGACCACCCCGCCGTCGAGGTGCTGGCGCGACAGGTCGAGGAGCACCTCCGTCGAACCGAGCACGGCCGTCCTCGTGAGCGCCGACGCGCGGCTCGGATCGGCGGCGAATGACCCGGGGATCGACGGCGGGGAGACGGCCAGTGCCTCGAGCCTCCGCCACGACGGGAGCACCGTGGGATCCACGCGCGCAGGATACCCGTGGCCCGGAAACCCGGTTCCAAGGGATGCAGAACTATCGTCTCGCGCCGTGGTCGCCCGATGAGCCGCGACGAACGCAGCGCCAGCGGTGCACCGCTCGCGCTGCTCGCCTACGTGCTCTGGGGGCTCCTGACCCTCTACTGGAAGGCCGTCGGCGACCTCAGCCCCGTCGACCTGATCGGCTGGCGCATCGTCGCATCGGCTGCGGTGCTCGCCGCAGTGTGCGCCGCCCGCGGGGCGATTCCCGCCGTGGTGTCGACGCTGCGCGATCCGCGCTCGCTGCTCGACGTCGCCGCGACGTCCCTCTTCCTGACCGTCAACTGGTCGACGTATGTGTGGGCGGTCGTCGAGGGCCACGTCGTCGAGACGGCGCTCGGCTACTTCATCTCGCCGATCCTCACCACCGTGGTCGGCGTGGTCGTGCTGCGCGAGCGCCTCTCGGGCGTGCAACGGGCGGCGGTTGCGCTCGCTGGCGCGGGCCTCCTCGTGCTGACGCTCGGCTACGGGCGCGTGCCGTGGATCGCCCTCGCCATCGCCGGATCGTGGTGCGCCTACGGCTACCTGAAGAAGCGCACCCCGCTTGCGCCGCTCGAGGGTCTCGCCGCCGAGATCGCGGTGCTCGGCCTTCCGGCGCTGGCACTCGTGGCGCTCCGCTGGGGGGCGGCCGACGGCGTCCCCGCGACGGCCTCGACCATGGAGTGGATCCTCGTGCTGCTCGCAGGCCTCGTCACCGCCGGGCCGCTCCTGCTCTTCGGCGCGGCGTCGCAGCGGACGCCGCTGACCGTGCTGGGCCCGATGCAATACGTGGTGCCGACCGTCACCTTCTTCATCGGCTGGCTCGGCTTTGGCGAGGAAGTGACCGGCGCACGGTTCGCCGGCTTCGGGTTGATCTGGGCGTGCCTCGTCCTCGTCCTCGCGTCGTTCGTGCGCGGGCAGCGCGCGGCTACCGCAGCGCGGGTTGCAGGATCGTCCCCGCCACCACCTGCTTGAGGCCCTCGGTGACCGCGAGCAGGCGCTCGCGGTCGTGCACCGAGTGGGAGAACCGGGTGAGCCCCGACAGCATCACGACGAGCATGTCGTACATGGCCGACTCAGTTACCGCAGGCGACACCTCGCCGCGGGCAATGGCGTCGCGGCACAGCGACAGGAGGTAGTCGCGGCCGCGCACGCGGTGCTCGCGGATCGCGTCGGTGAGCTCGGGATGGCGGCGGAGGTCGGAGGCGACGCCGATGACGAAGCCGGCGAGATAGGGGTCCTCCGCGTCGACCTCAGCGAGCGCATCCAGGAGCGCCGAGAAGCGGTCGGCGAACCGCTCGTGGCGCGAGGTCGCGCGCTCGAGCGTCGTGAACACCGTCTCCTGCACCTCGGCGTAGGTTGCGACGTACAGGTCGGCCTTCGAGTCGAAGTAGTGGTAGATCGCCGCGGTCGTGATGCCGACGGACTCGGCGATCCTCCTGTTGGGCGTGGCGTCGTATCCCTCCGTCGCGAAGCAGCGCCGCGCCTCGCGCATCAGCCGCCGCCGCGTCTCGGCTGCATCGGCGTCGGCAGGACGTCCGACCTTCCGTGGGGTCGCGCCGCCGGTCATGCCGGCGACCCTATCCCTCGATGTCCGTGCGGATGATGTCGGCGAGCTCGAGCGGCCGGTCACCCTGGACGCTGTGTCCCGCTCCGTCGACCACGACGGTCCGCACGGACGGGTTGCGCCTCGACATCTCGGCGACGTCGGCGTCGTCGACCACCGGCGACAGCGAGCCCCGCACCAGCGTCACCGGGCACTGCAGCGACTCGACTGCGCCCCACAGTCGCTCGGGCGATCTCGGTGCGCCGTCGTGCTGCCGCGCCCGACGGTCGTAGCGCCACTGCCACGAACCGTCGTCGAGCGGTCGCGCATTGTGCAGGATGCCCCGGCGCAGGCTCGCCTCGCTCCGCGTCGGATGGTGCGCGACGGTCCGTGCGAGCAGGTCGTCGAAGCTGGGGAACGTCTGCGGTCCATTGATGAAGTCGGTGACGATCTTCGCCTTCGCGGCGGTCACACCCGGCGTGATGTCGACCAGGACGAGCCGCCGGACCAGCCTCGGATATCGCGCCGCGAGCGCGAGGCTGGTGAGCCCGCCGAGCGACATGCCGACGACCACCCCTGCGGACGGTGCGAGCCGCGACACCGCGGTGGCGAGGTCGTCGGCCATCTCCTCGATCTCGTAGGTCGCGTCGTCGCGCCAGTCGGAGTGCCCGTGGCCGGGCAGGTCGGGGGCGACGAGCGGCACGCCGAGCGCAAGGGCGACGGTGTCCCAGGTGTGCGCGTTCTGCCCGCCACCGTGGACCAGGACGGCGCACGGCTCGCCCGCCCCCCATCGGAGCGCGCTGAGCGACCGTCCGCCGTCCAGCGGCACGCCGACGCGGGCAACCTCCGGGATCCGATCCACCGCAAGACCGTGCTCCGCAACGTTCTCGACGAACAGGCCGAACTCGTCGTAGTGCACGGGGGTCACGGCTGGGCGGCGTCTGCGCCCGTCTCGAGGACCGTGGTCGTGGTCGTCGCCGCCCCAGCCACCGTCGTGGTGGTGGATCCGTCGTCCGACGGCACGTAGTTCGGGTCGATCCAGTCGAACGTCGGCGGCGGCGACCCGTACACCTCGGGGTCGCGCAGGCCGTCGAACACGTAGATCTTGTCGCCGTACTGCACGAGCGCCGGGAAGTAGCGGGCGACCGTCATCGGGATCCGGATGCAGCCGTGCGACTCCGGTTCGAGCGGCACGTTGATCGCGCCGTGCACGGCGATGCCGAAGTTGAAGTACACCGGGTTGTACATCGAGCCGAGCTTCGACTCGCGCATGCCCACCTTGCGGTTGTAGAAGTAGTACACGCCGGCGGGCGTGATCGCCTCGCCGCAGTAGCCCCGCTTGATCTGCTCGTCGCTGTCGTTGCCGTCCTCGCCCGGGTCGATCGTCACCTCCTCGCACCACTGCTCGTTGGACCCCGACGAGATGTGCGTGACGAGCGCCAGCACGGTTCCGTTGAAGACGGCCATCACCTGCTCCGGCAGGTACACCTCCACGTGCGCCGGCGTGCCCGGCTGGCGGCGCGGCACGATGTTGACGGGACCCTGCATCAGGTCCCACATCTCGGGGGTCACCACACCCGTCGCGTCGGTCCGCAACTTGCCCATCACGAGCTTCTCGAACGCCCAGACGGCCTGGATGGTGTTCTGTCCGTACACGCCGTCCTGCGGACCCGGATCGAACTTCAGCGCGGCGAGGCGCTGCTGCACCATCTTCACGTCGTCTCCCACGACGCCCTGGAAGAGCTCCCGACGGAGCGGCACCTTCTCGACCACCGGCACGGTCGTCACCGCGAACGGGTCGATCTCCGTCGATCCGGTGGGCGGGGGCGTCGTGCGTGCCGACGCGACTGCGAGCACCGTCAGCAGCACGGCTGCCGCGATCAGCGCCGGCCTCCAACGCTGGTAGGCCGTCACCGCGCCACCGCCCCGAGTGCGTTGAGGGACTTGCGGAGCGCGAACGCCTCGCGGAGGATCTTCACGATCACCGAGGGCCTGCTGAGCGTGGACACTCCACGGGTGCGCGGGAAGTAGTCGGTCCCGAACTGCAGGACCGAATAGCCCATCTTCTTCGCACTCACCATCAGTTCGGCGTCGATGAAGGAGCCCTCGCTGCGGAGCTGCACCGCGTCGAGGACGCGACGCCGCACCAGCTTGAACGCGAAGTTCACGTCACGGAACCGGCAGCGGAAGAGCACCCGCACCAGGAGGTTGTAGAGCGCGGAGTACACGGTGCGCACGTACCCCTCGCCGGTGCGGTCGAACCGGTAGGCCGAGACCACGTCGGCTTCGTACTGGTGCATGAGCCGCAGTGCCTTGTGCGCCTCGCGCATGTCGAACGGCAGGTCCGCATCGGTGTAGAGCACCACGTCCCCCCGTGCCGCCGCGAACCCCGACCGGATCGAGCCCCCGAGCTTGCGGTTGACCGGGTGGTGGACGACCCGCACCCGCCGGTTCGCCGCTGCCGCCTCGTCCGCGAGGCGCGGCGTGGCGTCAGTGCTGGCGTCGTCCACGATGATGAGTTCGTAGTCGCCGACCATTCCGCTCGCAACGAGCTCGTCACCGACCTCGGATGCGGCGGCGAGGGCACGGTGCAGGTACTCCTCCTCGTTCCACATCGGGAAGAACACGGAGAACGTGCCGAAACGGGGGGTCGACATGTCACCCGACAGATTAGTTGCGGGGGACCGTGGGTACTCTGCCATGCGTGAATCCCGTCGCTCCCTCCCGTACCGCGGTCCTGGAGCGCCCGTGGCCGAATGTCATGCGGTTCACGTGGCTGGTGTCGATTGTGGCGACCGCAGCCGTGGCACTGGCCAGCCGGACCGTGGGCAAGCCCGCATGGTGGACGGGAACGTCGTCCGACCCCGCCTTCTTCGGGATGTGGGTGCTTCCGTTCGTCGCCCCCGTCGTGGCGATGGTGGCGCTCCGCCGCTGGCCGGGGCGCTCGCCGTGGATCGGCGCCGCGTGCTCACTCGTCACGGGAGGGTTTGCCATCGGCGACGTCTCGAACAGTCCCGGCACGGCGGTCGTGCTGGGCGCGGTCGCGGCAGCCACCCTCCTCGCGTCGGTTGCGTCCTTCGGCGGACGGACCCGCGTCCCTCCGACCCGCTAGCGGATCGGGTCCCGCGCCCTCCACCGGCACGGGCGCGGTCGGTCGGTACCGTGTTCCCGTGAGCCGTTCCGCGTCCACCGTGCTGCACTCGCTCCCGACCGGCGAGCGGGTCGGCATCGCCTTCTCCGGAGGGCTCGACACCTCCGCGGCCGTCGCCTGGATGCGGGCCAAGGGTGCGCTCCCCTGCGCGTACACCGCCGACCTCGGCCAGCCCGACGAGCCCGACCTTGCCGCCGTCCCGCAGCGTGCGCTGCAGTACGGCGCCGAGATCGCGAGACTGGTCGACTGCCGCGAGCAGCTCGTGCACGAGGGCCTCGTCGCCCTGCAGTGCGGCGCGTTCCACGTATCGACCGCCGGCAAGACGTACTTCAACACCACGCCGCTCGGGCGCGCCGTCACGGGCACGCTGCTCGTGCGGGCCATGCAGGACGACGGCGTCGGGGTCTGGGGCGACGGCAGTACCTACAAGGGCAACGACATCGAGCGCTTCTACCGGTACGGCCTGCTGGCCAACCCGTCACTGCGCGTGTACAAGCCGTGGCTCGACGAGGCGTTCGTGGGCGAGCTGGGCGGGCGCGCAGAGATGAGCGCGTTCCTCTCGTCGCGCGGACTTCCATACCGCGACCCCGCGGAAAGGGCCTACTCGACCGACGCCAACATCTGGGGCGCAACGCACGAGGCGAAGCAGCTCGAGCACCTCGCGTCGTCGATGCACATCGTCGCGCCGATCATGTGCATCGCCCACTGGGACCCGGCGGTGGAGGCGTCGCCCGAGGTCGTGCGCGTCAGGTTCCACGAGGGCTGGCCGGTGGCGATCAACGGCCGTGAGTTCGCGAGCCGCGTCGATCTCGTGCACGAGGCGAACGCCGTCGGCGGGCGCCACGGACTCGGCACCTGCGACCAGATCGAGAACCGCATCATCGAGGCCAAGAGCCGCGGCATCTACGAGGCGCCGGGCCTCGCGCTCCTGCACGTCGCCTACGAGCGGCTCGTCTCGGCGATCCACAACGAGGCGTCGATCGAGAACTACCGCACCATGGGCCGCCGGCTGGGTCGGCTGCTCTACGAGGGCCGGTGGTTCGACCCGCAGGCGCTCATGCTGCGGGAGTCCCTGTCGCGGTGGATCGGCTCGCTCGTCACCGGCGAGGTCGCGCTCGAGCTGCGGCGCGGCGACGACTACACGATCCTCGACACCACGGGGCCGGGCCTCACGTATGCGCCAGAGCGGCTCAGCATGGAGCGGGTCGATGGCGCCGCGTTCGGTCCACTCGACCGCATCGGCCAGCTGACCATGCGCAACCTCGACATCCAGGACTCGCGCGCGAAGATCGACGAGTACCGCGCCGCCGGCACGCTCGGCGGCGGCCTGCTCGAACTCGACGCCGACTAGTTCCCGTCCGGTCGCCGCGCAACGAGCGTCGCAACGAGCGCGGCGACGAGCGCGGCCCGCCCACCCATCGACGCGACTTCCACCCACTCGTGGTCGGCGTGCGCGCCGCCGCCGACGGCGCCGAGCCCGTCGAGCGTCGGCACCCCCGCCGCGGCGGTGAAGTTGCCGTCCGATCCGCCGCCGACGGAGATGCCGGTCAGGCCTTCGACCCCCACCGACGGCGCCGTGCGCCGCGCGACCTCGAAGAGATCGGCCGCAGCGGACTCGTGCATCGGGGGACGCGACACGGAGCCCGACACCGAGAGCGACGCACCCGGCAGATCCGCGACGAGCGCGGCCATCGCGTCCTCGACGCGGCGCCGTTCGTCGTCGGACGGGACGCGCACGTCGACCGTGATCGTCGCCCGCGCGGGCACCACGTTCTCCGCGGTGCCGGCAGCTGCCATCGTCGGTGTCACGGTGGTGCCGCGGTCCGGCTTCGACAGCGCAGCGATCTTCGGCACCTGACGCGCGAGCTCGACGAGGGCGTTCACTCCCTTTTCGGGCTCGAGACCCGCGTGCGACGCGCGCCCGGCGATCGTCACGGTGAACGTGCCGACACCCTTGCGGCCGACCTTGAGCGCGCCACCATCGGCCGACGGCTCGAGCACGAGCACCGCGCCCGCGGCGCGCGCGCGCTCGACGATCAGGTCGCGCGAGGTGGCGGACCCCGTCTCCTCGTCGGCCGTGAGGAGGATCTCCACCCCGTCCGGTGCGCCCAGTTCGGCGAGCGCGAAGAGCGCCTGCACGATGCCAGCCTTCATGTCGAACGTGCCCGGACCGGTCGCTCGGCCGTCGGCAACGCGGAACGGGCGGTCCGCAACGGTGCCCTCGGGGAAGACGGTGTCGTGGTGGCCGACGAGCAGCACGCGCGGACTGCCACCGCCGCTCCAGTGCACGTGCGGCCCCGCCGCACCATCCACCAGCTTCGGCGCGCTGCCGAGCAGGCGCTGCACCATCGCCGCAACGACTCCGGCCGACCGTTGGAGGAGATCGGACCGCCCCGAGGTCGACTCGGTCGACACCAGTTCGTCGAGCGCCGCGACCATGTCGCCGGTACGGGCGTCGAGCCTTCCGCGCAGGTCCGCACCGTCGAACTGCAGCATGCCCTCAGTCTGCCCGTTCGCCGCGCCGAACCTCGGGAGTAGGGTCCGACCGTGCCGCGCTTCTTCCGTGCGCAACGAGGCCCCGCGGTCGCGTTCGCCATCGTCCTGTCCGCCCTCGCGCTCGTCTTCGCCCTCGCACTCGGGGTGCTCCTCTCGGTCGGGACGGGAAACCCTGCGACCCGCGCGATCCACGCACTGACGGAGGACCCCGAGTTCCGCGAGGAGGCCGCGAGGTACTTCGTCGACGCGCTGTCGGAGGGTGCCGATGGCGACGCGAGCCAGTTCCTGAGCCGCAACGAGGCCGCAGTTACCGCCGTGCTCGCGGACCTCATCGGATCGGAGTCGTTCACCAGGGAACTCGACGCCATCTCCGAGTCGGCCCGTGCATGGTTTGTCGACGGCGACCCCGCCTCGAGGCGGATCTCGATTGCGCCGCCGGTGTCGCAGATGGTCGATGTGCTCGAACGAGTCGACCCGCAGTTCGGCGTGCTCCGGGAGGGACTCGCCGATCTCGACCGGCTCGATCTCGCCGACGACGGAGCAGACTCGCCGGAACTGGGGAGGATCATCGACATCGTCCTCCTCGTCACGCTGGCGTTGCTTGCACTGCTGGCCGCCGTGGGCGTCGGCTATGCGCGCGTCGCCGCGTCGGCGAATGGTGCGACGCGCACGTTCGGAGCCCTTGCGGCGACGATTGGTGTCGTGCTGGTCGGGATCTGGTTGGTCGCCACCCGTGTTGCAGAGACCGCCGCATCGGCACAGGACGAGGCGCTGGCACGGATCGCCATTCCGACTGCAGCCGCCGCGGTGGTTGCGCCGATCCGCACCCTCGGCACCGCGTGGATCGTGGGCGGGGCCGCACTGGTCGTCGCATCCGTGGTGCGTGGAGGCCGCGGCGCGACGGCGTGACGACCTCCTACGCGCGGATGTCGCGGCGCACGAACCCCGCGAAGGACGCCCACCCGAGCGCCGCGACCAGGGTGAGCGACCGGACGGAGTAGCCCGCGTCGATGCCGCGGTTGATCGCGTCCGACCCGAGCGCCCACTGCACCGGGTTCCACGGCAGCAGCGCACCGGCCCACGAGGCGAGCGGAGCAATCGAATACAGCACGAACGCGACGATCGCCGAGCCGACCGTGGCCGCCAGCGCCGCCCCCTTGCGGCCGGTCGACCCGCCCACCGCGGCACCGAGCGCGGCGAAGGTTGCGCCGAGCAGCACGAGGTGCCACGCGGCAGCTCCGTAGCGTGAGACCGGCACCGAGAAGTCGAGGAGTCGCGTGCCGACGACGAGGGCGACGACCAGCACCGCGCCGACGGCTAGGAGCACCAGCACCGACGCGAGCATGCGGGCCGCGAGGTATGCACCCCGCCGGACGGGGAGTGACAGCACGATGTCCGCGGTGCCGTCGTCCTCGTCCTCCGCGGCGACCCGAGACCCCCAGGCCGAGCCGATCGAGATGAAGATCAACGGCAGCGTCGCGCTGAAGAGCTCGGTGTTCAGGTAGCCGGTCTCCGACGCGTAGTCCTCCATGCGGAAGATCTTGCGCAGCGCCTCGGGCATCGCCTCGGCGACGCCACTGAGCTCCTCGACGGACGCCCGGAAGCTCCGGTAGACCCACAGTTGCACGGCCACCAGCGCCACGACGCCCGCGATCCACGCCAGCGTGGTCCTACGGCGGTCTCGCAGCGACTTCGCGACGAGGAGCCACGGCATCACGGCGCCCCATCCACGACCGACAGGAAGACCTCCTCGAGGCTCTGCTCGCGGGACTGGACACCCACGAGGCCGAGGTCGAGCGCCGCACGAAGCAACGGCGCCTCGCTCCCGACGACGCGGCACGAGAGCACGGACCTCGATGCGACCACGCCGCGCACCCCGTCCACGCCCGTCAGCGCCGACGCAGGTACCGGGGCTGCGAACTCGAGGTCGATGCGCCGCGGCGCACGGGAGCGCAGTCCCTCCATGTCGTCCACCAGCGCGAGGCGCCCCCGGTGCACCACCGCGACGCGCGTCGCGAGCCGCTCGACCTCTGCCATCACGTGGGACGACAGCAGCACCGTCGCGCCGCGGGCGCGGCACCCGTCGATCATGGCGTCGAACTCGCGCTGCACGATCGGGTCGAGTCCCGAGGTCGGCTCGTCGAGCACGAGCAGGTCGGGGTCGTGCATGAAGGCCTGGACCAGCGCGACCTTCTGTCGCGTGCCCTTCGACAGCCGCGAAATGCGGCCCTCCTCGCGCAATCCGAGCCGCTCGCACAGCTCACCCCGTCGGTGCGAGCAGTCTCCACCCCGCAGTCCCGCGAGCATGTCGAGGTAGTCGCCGACCCGCATCGTGCCGTAGAGGCCCGGTTCGCCGGGCAGATACCCCGTCCGTGCGCGCCACGACGGGTCGGCCCCCGCGACATCGACCCCGAACACCCGTGCCGTTCCACCGGTCGGCCGCAACAGGCCGAGCAGCGTGCGGATGATCGTGGTCTTGCCGGATCCGTTCGGCCCGAGCAGCCCGACCACGTCGCCCCGGTGCGCGGTGAACGACACGTCGTCGACGCCCCTTGAGCGGCTTCGCCCGAGGATTCCGGTGGCGTAGGTCTTCGAGAGGTGCTCGACCTCGACGACGGACGACACGCGGCGGACGCTATCCACACCATCGCTCGCCAGCGTCCGGATCGGACCGCACGGGACGCCCGTCGGTAATCTGCCCACGTGCCGGTGAACGACGCGTCGCGCCCGCTCGTCCTCGTGATCCTCGACGGCTTCGGCGTCGTGGCGCCCGCAGACGACAACGCCGTGACACTGGCCGATGCGCCCGTGCTGCACCGCCTGCTCGCCGGCGACGGCTGCACCCTCATCCACCTCCGGGCGCACGGCACCGCGGTCGGCCTGCCGTCGGACGCCGACATGGGCAACTCCGAGGTCGGCCACAACATCATGGGCGCGGGACGGACGTTCGACCAGGGCGCGAAGCAGGTCGAGGAAGCCCTGCGCACGGGCAGCATCTGGGACGGACCGTGGCCCGAGATCGTCGCGCGGGGACGGGCCGGCGGACGCATCCACTTCGTCGGGCTGCTCTCGGACGGCAACGTCCACTCCCACGTCCGCCACCTCGCGGCACTGCTCGGCCGCGCCGCGGACGACGGCGCCCGGGACCTCGTCGTCCACGCACTGTTCGACGGACGGGACGTCACCGACGGCACGGCCGAGCGCTACGCCGACGACACCGAGGCGCTCCTCGCTGCACTGCGGGCCCGACATGGAATCGACGCACGCTTCGGCTCAGGGGGCGGCCGGATGTGCACGACGATGGACCGCTACGAGGCGGACTGGAGCGTCGTCGCCCGCGGGTGGGAAGCCCACGTGACGGGAACCGCCCGGCCGTTCCCGACGGTTGCCACGGCGCTCGCAACGCTGCGGGCCGAGGACCCGACCGTCAGCGACCAGTTCCTCCCGGCGTTCACGGTCGTCGGCGCGGACGGTGCGCCCGTCGGCGCGGTGCGCCCCGGCGACGCGATCGTGCTGTTCAACTTCCGCGGCGACCGGATGATCGAGATCTACCGCGCGCTGACCGAGGAGCCATTCGACCGGTTCAACCGAGGACCGGTGCCCGACGACCTGCTCGTCGCGGGCATGACGCTGTACGACGGCGACCTCGGCATTCCCGCGCGGTACCTCGTGCAGCCGCAGCGAGTCCACGACACCGTGTCGGAGGTGGTCGCGCGCGCAGGGCTCGCGCAGGTGGCGATAGCCGAGACGCAGAAGTTCGGCCATGTGACGTACTTCTGGAACGGCAACCGCTCCGACAAGTTCGATCCCGCGCTCGAGGAGTACGTGGAGATCCCGTCCGACCTGGTGCCCTTCGAGCAGCGTCCGTGGATGAAGTCCGCGGAGACCGCCGACGAGATCGTGCGCCGCATCGGTGAGCGCCGCTTCGCGTTCATCCGTGCCAACTTTGCGGCCGGCGACATGGTGGGCCACACCGGCGACGTGGCGGCGTCGACCGCGGCCGTCGAGGCGATGGACCGTGCCATCGCGCGGGTGCTGGACGCAGTCCGCGAGGCGGGCGGCACGCTCGTGCTGACCGCCGACCACGGCAACTGCGAGGTGTTGGTCGAGCGCGGCAAGGACGGTGCACCGCTCACCGGCACGGACGGCCGCCCGGTGCCGAAGAAGTCCCACACGCTGTCGCCCGTGCCGTTCGTCGTGGTCGACGCGCTCGGACGCGACGTGCGTCCCTCGCGGGTCGAGCGCCCGGGCCTCGCCAACATCGGCGCGTCCCTGCTGGCGATGCTGGGCGTGCCCGTCCCCTCGGCCTACGCCGAGCCGGTGGTGACGGTCGGCTGATCCGGACCGGTCAGGGCTGGACGACGGTGCGGCGCCCGCGCTGGCGGAAGCCCTTCGGACAGGTCGGGTCGGGTCCCTTGACCGGGCGCACCTTCGATCCCTTGGCGCACCTGATGCGGTAGATCACCACCGGCGCGGCCAACGAAGGGTCAGTGCAGGTCGACTCGCCGTACATCTGCCTGATGACGGCACGGTCGAACGCGCTCAGCGCCGCGGGGCCGTACGGCTGCTGCCAAGGGTCCTCCTGCGTGCTCTCGATGTCGTCCCGCGGACGGATGTCGCCCATGCCGAGCACGTTCCCGAGCTCGTGCATGACCCCGTGCTTGAAGCCCGCTCCGCCCGCCGCGAGGAATCCCGAGGACGACCGCATGCGGATCGCGGCACGGGAGCGGATGCGGTCACCGCCCCACCACCCGTTCCAATAGCCGTCGACGGAGGTTCCCATCTCGGCGATCGGCGTCAATCCGATCGTGATCTCCGCGGGTGCGCCGCCGGCGACCTCCTCGAGGACGATCGAATCGAGCGCCGCGTCCCACGCGGCGAACGCCTCGCGCACCAGCGCCAGTTCGGCCTCCGAGAACGGCCTCGTGACGGCCTCGGTGTGCACCGTGGCGGCGAACGGCGTCCAGCGCAGGGTCCGCGAGGTGCCGGGTGCCGTCCACACCGTGCCGTAGTAGTCGTCGTAGAACAGCGAGGCGAGGTCGTAGGTCGGGCACGGAGCGGCCGCCATCGCGGAGACGGGCTCCGGTGGGGTCGTCGCCGCGACGCGCTCGGGCGCCGCGACGCCGGATGCGACGAGCGCCGCGAGCGCCACCACCGATGCGCGCCGCATCACCGGGCACCGACCGTCGCGAACGCGGCCAGGTGCGCCGCCGCATCCGCCGTGATCTCGGGGCAGACGATCGGGATCACCTCGGTCGCGTGCATCGTGCCCTTCACCTCGCGGCAGCGCGCCTGCACACCGGCCGCCAGCAGCCGCCGGTAGAACGCGACGCCCTCGTCGCGCAGCGGATCGCACTCGTTGACGCTGACCACCGTCGGTGGCAATCCGGCAAGGTCGGCCTCCGTCGCCCAGTACGGCCACGCGAGCGGGTTGCGCGCGTGCTCCGCGCCGTAGGCAAGGAACGGTCCGTTCCCGTCGAGGTTGATGAAGATGCCGTGGTTCTCCACCGTGCTCGGCAGCTCCGGCCTCGGGTACTCGCCCACGATGTACGGGCACAGCGCATACAGACCGGCGACGAGCGCAGACGAACCCTCGCGCACGCAGCGCATCGCCAGTGCGATCGCGAGGTTGCCTCCGCCGCTCTCACCCGCGACCACCACGCGCGACGGGTCGATGCCGAGCTCGACGTGCCGATCGTGCAGCCAACGGAGCCCCGACGCGCAGTCGTTCAAGCCCCCCGGGAACGGCGCGATCTCCGGCACCGCTCCGGGCTGCATGGAGTTGCGGAACTCGACGAGCGCAACGGCCACGCCGTGCCGCGCGACGATGCGCGCCCATGCGCGGTAGTTGCCCATCGTGCTGGACAGCGACGCCATGCCGCCACCGTGGATGTAGTACACGCACGGCACCACGCGCCCGTCGTCCGGTCGCACCACGGTGACCAGGATCTCGTTGCCATCGGGCTGGGACGTGGTGCGGTGCTCGACCGTCGAGAGTCCCGCGCTCGGGGCCACCTCGTCGGTGTCGCACAGCAGCATCAGGTCCCGCTGCTGCCGGGCGTACTCGAGCGCAGCAGGACTGTTGGCGGCCGCGACGGCCTCGTCGCGGGTCGCGAACCGCGGCGGATCACCCTGGGGCGGCAACAGGCTGAGCGCCCACCTCACGCGCGGGTCGAGCCGGTCGTCGGCCGAGGGATCGTGCGCGGAGGGTCGGTCGGCCGTGGTCGTCATGCCCCAAGTAGAGCACCCGCGCCACCGGGTCGGGCACACTGTCGCCATGCCCGCACCCGATCTCGACTCCGTCCGCTACGTCCGGCTCACCACGTTCCGCCGCACCGGCACGGCGGTGCACACCCCGGTGTGGTTCGCCCCCGTCCCTGGCGGCTGGGGCGTCATCACCGAGACCGGTGCCGGGAAGGTCAAGCGCATCCGGGCCGGGTCTCGGGTCGTCATCGCGCCGTGCGACGCGCGGGGACGCGTGGCGGACGGCGCGCCCGAGTGGACCGCATCGGCGAGGCTCGTGACCGGCGACGAAGCCGTCGCCGTCCGACGGGCGGTGCGCCGCCGGTACCGCGTCGGGTACGCCGCGTTCTCGCTGGTCTGGATCGCGCAATCCGCCGTCGAGCGACTCCGACGCACGCACGATGCGCTCCCCGAGACGGCGATCGTCTTTGCGATCGCACCCTGATCGGCTGCGTTCACCCGGCGCTGGGCGACGGGACAAGCGCGGCGAGCGACTCGGCGACGATCGCCCATGATGGACGCCGGTCGTCCGGCATCTCCGTGAGGTAGTCGCGCACGTACGCGGCATGGCGCGCGTCGTCGACCCGGGTCGGCACCGTCGGCGCGAGCTCGCCGTCGATCATGTCGACCGGTGCCCCCAACGACTCGGCCAGCGCGACGGTGAACGGACCCTCCCAGGACCGGAGGAGGTCGCCGTCCGCGAGCACGACCAGCGGGCGGCGCCACGCCGCGGCGAACGACGCAGCCGTCGAGTTGTGCGTGAGCACGAGCGAGGCGCCCGCGACGGCCTCGACGGTGGGGCGGTCGGACACGCGCCATCCGGGCAGCCGCCGCGCCAGGCGCGACCGGTCCGCGCGGGGGTGCGCAGCCACGACGACCTCCAGCCCGGACTCGTCCTCGAGCCGGCGGAAGTACCGGTTGAGCGCGCAATAGAAGCCGCGCGGCCTGATCGGCACGCGGAGGCGCGACACGCGGTAGTCGGGGTGGAAGCCCATCTCCTGGTCGAGGTAGAGCGCATAGGGACGCTCGGTGCCGGCCGGACGACGCATGCCGGAGGCCAGAAGGAACACGTCCCAGTCCAGGCTGTGGGCCGGCAGCACCGTGCCGACCAGCCGAGCGTGCCGCTCGCGCATGGCCGCCCCCGCAACCACGCGCACGTCGGGAACGACCGAGACGTGCGCGCGGTCGACCTTCCTCGCGACGAGCGACCGGACGAGGTCGACCATCGATGGCGCCTGCTGCAGCTTGCGCCGCACCCTCGCCGGGAGTCCGCGTTCGCTGCGCACGTCGCCGGGGGTGCAGCCGAGCACGAACTCGACGGTCACCGAGCCGACTGAACGCGCCGCGGCGAAGACGGCCGTACGCAACGGCGACGGGCCGAGGTTGCTGACCAGTACCGCCGGCGACGACTGCGACACCTGTGCGACGGCACCGGCGACGGTGTCCGCGATCCGGACCCACGACGGAGGTTCGTACGTGTGCGACGGGTGCCGGTACACGGATGAGCCGCACCCCGCGACGTCCAGCACCTCGACGTCGAAGTGCATCCGCAGATAGGCGATGCCGAACCGGACCTCGTCGCGCGCCGAGAACGGGTGCTCGACCACGAACAGGAGGCGGGGCGCATGTGACATGGGCGACCCGCGGAACCCGTCACGGGTGAGTGATGTTTACCACGGGGCGGTTGCGGCACGGGTTCGCCCGGGGTGCCGTGGGGCCGGACACCCGTGCGCCGTGTGCCCGGGGTGGGTGTCGAACCCACACGACCCTCACGGGTCAGGGAATTTTAAGTTCCCCGCGTCTGCCGTTCCGCCACCCGGGCCGCGACGGTCAGGCTACGGGTCGGTACCTCGTCGCGCCGTGGGCCGCAGCGACAACCGTCAGCGGCGCGGGCGTCTGCTCGGTGTCGACGAACCCGTGTCCCACGAGCGCGGCCCACATCGCACTGCGCACGTGGTCGCTGTCGGGACTGGCCAGCCTGTTCGCCCGCACCACGCCCTCGACCATGTCGGCGAGGACCGCGGCAAAGGGACGACCGCGCACCGCCACCGCCACCACGGCGCCACCCGGCGCGCGGCGAATGGTGCGCTGCGCGCCCAGCACCCGCGGCGGACTACGGAACGCCGGGGCGTCGTGACCCAGCCGTCGGGCCTCGGCGGCCAGCACGCGGGCGGCGGCCGCGAACTGCAGCGTCGGGGAGGCGGGCGTGGACGCCGCGCGGCCACCACCCGCCACCGCTCCGAGTCCGACACCGCGTCCGTCCATGAGGGGGTGACGCTCCCACACCGGTGTGGCACATTTGCCGGCATGAGCGAGGCCGGCGTCCTGAACCCGATGCAGCAGGAGGTCCTCGCCGCGCTCGCAAAGCCCGCAGGGTGGGAACCGCTCGGCGACGACGTCGTCGCAGCAGTGCGCGAGCAGCTGCGCGCCGGCGTCGAGCACCTCGCCGACCGGCTTCCCGAGGGCGACACGCTCTGGGTCAGCAAGCACGCGCTCGCGACCGTGCACGCGTGCGAGCGCAACCACCTGGAGGGCGGCCGCGACTTCGAGTGGTCGATCGCCACCATCCGCGGCACGGTGCTGCACCGCTGCATCGAGCTCGCGGTCAATTGGCGCGGGGATCCGTCGCCCGCCGACATCGTCGACGAGTCGCTCGCGCAGTACGAGGCCTCAACGGACGGCTCTGCCGGCGAGTGGATCGCGGCGCTGCCGCCGGGCGAGCGCGCCCTGCTGCGCGGCCAGATGGTCGACCTCTTCTCCAAGTTCGAGGAGTGCTTCCCGCCGCTGCAGCGCTCGTGGC
>JBIIHV010000199.1:0-3462 GCA_044235415.1 Ilumatobacteraceae bacterium
ACCGGCACGGTGGCGACGCCGATCGAGTGGTCCGCGATGCCGTAGGGGATGACCAGCGTCCGCCGGTGCAGCAGGCTGCCGCACGAGTAGACGACGTTCGGGACGTAGCCGTACGACTCGTCGGGCTCGGGGCTCATCAGCGGGCGGTCGAGGCTGCCCAGCACCCGCGTGGGGTCGTTCAGGTCCAGCAACATCGCGCTCAGGCAATAGGTCCGCATTGGCCCCACGGCGTGCGTGAGCGCGAGCCAGCCCGCCTCGGTCTCGATGGGTGATCCGGAGTTGCCCATCTGGATCAGCTCCCAGGGTCGCGTGGGCACCTGGACGGTGTGCATCTCGTCCCAGTGCTCGATGCGGTCCGACGTGGAGATGGCGTTCGACTCGTGGTCCGCGCGCGACATCGCGACGTACCGGCCGCCGACCGTCCGCGGGAAGATGGCGAGGCCCTTTCCCGCCGCGGCGCGGCCGGTCAGCGGCCGGCTCTCGAAGGTCTCGAAGTCGGTGGTCGACAGGAGCTGCTGCGCGATGGTGCGGCCGTCGAACGCGGTGTACGACGCGAACCAGGTCGGCTCGCCCGAGTCGTCGACGAACCGCACGCACCGGGCGTCCTCCATTCCCTGGACCTCCACGTCCGCGAACGGCCACAGCACCCGTTCGGAGATCCTGCTGGTCGGGCCGAAGCGCACGGAGTAGGTGCACTCGGCGACGTTGTGCAGGTGGCGGATCGTCTCGTCGACGTTCCGGTACGCGTCCCGGTTGTGGAGCAGGCGACCCAGCTGCACCTCCAGCTCGGAGAACGTGAACGATTCGCCCAGGTCGCCCAGCACGAAGCGCGCGTTCTCGCCATGGGTGTGGAGATCCTCGAGGAGGTGGGTGAACGACGACTTCGAGATCGGCGCCTCCCCGTGCGCTCCGGCGTCGAGGTTCGGGCCCGGCGCGTCCACTCCGACCGTGCCGTCCGCCGTGACGGTCCCGGTCCGGAAGCCGATCGACGACCTGTGCCCCTCGCCGATGCACCGGACGGTCATGACGAATCGCAGGTCGCCGTCGGCGCACCCGGACTGGTCGGGGTGGGGGACGATCGACGGATTGCTGAGCGAGGCGCCCTCGATCGAGTACTCGTGGGTGAACATCGCTCCGATCAGCTTCCAGCGCGACTCGGAGATGCCGTTGTTTCGGAGGATCGGGCGCGCGAAGCGCTGCGCGTGCGCGTCGAAGAGGAAGAAGAGGTTCTCGTGTCGCCCCGCGTACCGGCCGACCACCTCGCCGAGCGCGAGTTCGACCTGCTCCTCCGACAGCTGCATCACCCTGTCGAGCACGAGGCTGCCGCGGGTCTGCTGCGTGCCGAAGTTGTCCTGACCCGCGACGAAGAGCCGTGGCAGCAGCCTCGACGCGTCGGGCCGCAGGTGGATGCCGGTGCGCCGGATGAGCTGCACGTCAGCCGCGCCGGACCTGGCGCGCCAGCTGCAGCGTCGCGACCATGGCGAGCGTCGACTCGGCGCCCTCGTTGAGGTTCGGGCCGTGCGAGTGCAGTCCGTCGTAGGCGCCGCCGGTCTCGTGGTCGATCATCTCCGCCCCGACGTCGTTGCGGCCGTTGAACCAGCCGACCGCCGAGTCGAGGACGCCGAGCCAGGCGCGATCGCCCGTCGCCGTCCACGCCGTCGCGGCGGCTTCGGCGATCGCCGCCGCCTCGATGGGTTGCTGGTCGAACGCCGGCTTGGGGTCGTTCGGGCCCCGGCCGGTCGCGGGCGTCGGGGAGAGGTGGTCGCCGTACGTCTCGATCTTGACGAGCCATGCCAGCAGGTCGAGGCCGCGCCGCAGCAGCGCGGCGTCCCCGAGCAGGTGGCCGGCGGCGATGAGGACCTGCGGGATGGTCGCGTTGGAGTAGGTCAGCCGCGGCTCGGGCCAGAGCCACGTCGAGCGGCTCGGCTCGACCATGTCCGCGGCCGCTTCCAGCAGGTCCCGGGCGTCGCCGTGCAGCGGGTCGGCGGCGAGCACCTCGGCTGCGCCGAGCGCGGCGAACGACATCGAGCGCAGGAAGGGCGAGCGCAGCCCGCAGCTGCGCTCGAAGATCTCGATGCCCCTCGTGCGGACGTTGCCATCGCCGCTGCGGTGGTACGCGGTGCCCGCCGCCCAGAGCGCCCGGCCCCAATGGTCGTCGGTGCAGGCCTCGTCCAGCCACACGCGCTCGAAGCTCAGGCGGTTGCGGAACGTCCCGTCGGTGTGCTGCGCGTCCAGGAGGAAGTTGGTGGCGATCGACGCGAAGACCCGCGCCTCCGAGGTGCTGCCGTCGTCGCGGACCGATACGAGCAGGAGGCGGGCGTTGTCGTCCGTGCAGTAGCCGTGCGAGAACCTCGGCTCGCAGAGCCGGGCGTGCTCGAGGATGCCGCGATCGTCGGTCAGTCTCGCAACGTGCCGGAACGTCGGCAACGGGTGCGTGCCGGTTACCTGCACGTGGCCGCCTCGGCGGGCTGCACCTGCAGGGTCAACCTCGCGTAGGAGGCCGCGACGGCGGGCCAGTGGTGCTCGAGCGCGGCCTCGTGCGCGGCCAGCTCCATCAGCTTCGCGTCCTCGGGCCGCGTCAGCACGTGCGCGATCGCCGCCGCGAGCGACGCAGGCGACCGGTGCGGAACCACGATCCCGCACCCGCGGCCGAGCAGCTCGACGGCGTGCGGAAACTCGGTCGCCACGATCGGACGGCCCGCCGCCACCGCGTCGACGAGCACGCCCGACGTCGTCTGGTCGGTGCTGTCGTACGGCAGCACGACGCACGACGCCTCTGCCGCCATTCGCACGACCTCGTCGACGCTGCGGTACCGGTCGTCGAAGTCGACCGCACCGTCGAGGCCGAGGTCGTGGGCCTTGCGCACGAGCATCTCGCGGTACGACTCGCCGTCCCTGGCCACCACCTTCGGGTGCGTCCGCCCCGCGACGACGTAGCGCGCGGTCGGGACGAGCCTCCGGACGAGCGCCATCGCGTCGATGGCGTGCTCGATCCCCTTGCCCGGTCCGAGGAGGCCCCATGTCAGCACCGTGGGTGGCGTCGTGCCGGGAGCAGCTGCCCTCGTCCGGTGCAGCGCGCCGATCGGCAGCGTCGCGCCGTGGGGGATGGTCGTCACCTTGCGCGGGTCGACGTCGAAGCCGGTGAAGAGCCGCGAACGCGCGGTCTCGGTCATCGTGACGGCGGCCGCCGACAGGTGGACGACGGCCTCGAGCACGTGGCGCTGGCGGGGCGTCGGCCTGAGCGGGACGGTGTGGAGGGTGGTGATCGCGGGCACGGAGAGCCCCGCCATGACGTCGAGGATCTCCTCTCCGTCGCTGCCCCCGTAGATGCCGAATTCGTGCTGGACCACGGCGCAGTCGAACTGCTCGAGCGCGCGCTGCGCGGCCCGCTGCGAGGCAGGCGAGCCCGATCGCAGGTGTGCGACCACGGCCGGATCCGCGCTCGCCATCGCGCCGTCCGAG
>JBIIHV010000200.1:0-3460 GCA_044235415.1 Ilumatobacteraceae bacterium
CGTCGCCGCGATGAAGAGGATCGTGCGCCAACCGAGCGACCCGTCCCCTCCCCCGCCCGGAGACAAGAACATCCGTACGGCCGTCGACGCGAGCAATGCGGCGAATGCCACCGTGAGGGTGCGAAGCGGCAGCCGCTGCAACAGCGCGGTTCCCGCAACGGCGCCGAGCACCGACCCACCGACGAGGACCCCTGCCACCAGCCACTCGACCGCGCCGTTGACAAGGTAGGGGATCAGGCTCGCAGCCGAGATCGGCACCACGGCGGCGAGTGACGTGCCGTGTGCCAGCCGCTGGTCGTACTTCGTGAACCACAGCAGCCCCGGCACGATGAGGATTCCCCCGCCCACGCCAAATGCGCCGGCGATCAGCCCGGCGAGCAGTCCAATGACGACGGTGGGCACCGACGGATCGTACGGCACCGGCCACCGTGCGGACCGGGGATACCGTGACGGCATGGACGACCTCGACCTCGTGCGCCAGGCCTGCCCCGTCATCAACGACACCGGCTGGGCGTACTACTTCACGGCGGAGACCATGGCGCGCGGCAACGAACTCGGGTTCAAGGGCCCGCAGTTCTACTTCGCCGGGCGCGGCGGCCTGCTCGGCGACTGCGACGCGTCGGTCGTGTCCGCCGCCTTCGGCTACTTCAATCCCGACGTCGTGCGGCGTGCCTGGGAGTCGGCCCGAGACGTCTGCGCCCCACGCGACGCGGGTCGAGCGCACTGGGCCTGCTGTGCCGACCTCGGGCGCGCGCGATTGGCAGGCGTCGCGGGACTCGCCGAGTTCGTCGCGGCCGCCGACGAGGTCAACGACGCCGCCGACCCGGACGGGCTCGCGCTCTACTCGGCCTTCCGCAGCGAGCCGATGGTCGCCGACCTCCCTGGCCGCGCGATGCAGCTTGTCGCGATCCTCCGCGAGTACCGCGGCAGCGCCCACCTGGTCGCCGTGCGCGCGGCCGGCCTCACCAGCAAGCAGGCCCACTTCCTGAAACGGCCCGGCGACGTGAAAATGTTCGGCTGGAGCGACGAGGACGCCCCGACGATGCCCGCCGACGCATCGGAGCGCATGGAGCGTGCCGAGCGAATCACCGACGACATCGTGCTGCCCGCGTACGCGGTCCTCGACGGAGGCGGCAGGCGCGCGCTGGTCGACGGGATGCGCGCGATCCAGGCCGCCCTGCGAGCGGGCTAGCCGGACCGGGGCACGGGTTCAGCGAGCAGCGCCTCCGGACCCTCTCCGCTGGCGCCGCACGAGCCCGATCACCGCGCCCGATGCCGCAAGACCCCCAGCGAGGAGCATCGCATCGGGCTCCAGCCGTCCGGCGAGGGCGACGGTTGCCGCGAAGGCGACGACCGGTAGGACCGGCACCCGCCCGATCGACAACGGCACCCTGAACGGCCGCTCGGCGCCGGGTCGTTTGATCCGAAGCACGACCAGCACGACATTGGTGACGACGAAGGTCGCGAAGACCAGCGCATCCGTCGCGGAGGCGAGCACGCCGAGGTCACCCAAGGCGGTCAGGGCGACCGCCGACCCGGCCACTGCCGCAATCGCATTCCTCGGCGCCCGCCCGCCCGCCACGGTTGCGAGTGCCGCAGGCAGGAACCCCTCGCCGGCGAGCGAGTACACCATTCGCGACGCCGCCGTCACAATCAGGATGACGGTCGTGAAGGTCGTGACCATCGACAGCGACGTCACCGCCGCCGTTGCGCCGTCGCCAATGGCCCCCGCCACCACGTCGGCGAGGGGTCGTTCCGACGTCGCCAGCGCCTCCGGTCCGAGCACGCTCACCGCGGTCGCAGCCACCGCGACGTAGATGGCCGACGCGACGGCAAGGGAGAGGAAGAGCGCCGCCGGAATCGTCCGCCTGGGGTTGCGCGTCTCCTCGGCGAGCGTCACGACCTCGTCAAAACCTATGTACGCGAAGAACACGAGTGCCGCGGCGCCGAGCACGCCTCCCACCCCCGCACCGTCGAGGAGATCGACCTCGCCCAGCGACGGAACGCCAACGGCAGCGATCAGGACGAGACCTCCCACCTGCAGCACGGCGAGCGGCACGATCAATCTCGACGCCGACCCCATGCCCCGCCACGTCGCCGCCGTTGCCGCCACCACCACGGTGACCGCCACGATCCTCTGGTCGGCGCCGACGAAGTACGCCGCATACCGCGCGAAGCCGACGGCAACGGTCGCCGCAGCCACGACGAGCGCCGCGGCCATCGACCAACCGACCGTGAACGCGATCCACGGCGGGAAGACCTGCCGGGCGAACTCGAATTCGCTCCCTGCGCGCGGATACATCGACGCGAGCTCCATGTAGCTCAGCGCCGTGAGCGCACTCAACGCGGCCGCGACGAGGAAGCTCACCCACACCAGCGCCCCGGCTTGCGCGGTCGCCGGTCCGATCAACACGAAGATCCCGGCACCGACGATGATCGTGATGCCGCTCGCCGTGACCTCGAGCAGGCCGAGCGACCTGGTGAAGCCGCCTGTCCGGCCCTCCTGCTCGTCGCGTGGCACGCCTAGGTGCCGGCCCTGAGCCGCGCGGCGTGCGCGCGGCGCACCTCGACCACCTCGGCCAGCAGCGAGGGCGTCGCCGCGACGAGAACCGTCCTGCGATCGCCGTGCCCGAGCGCGACCGGGTCACGGTCCTCCAGTTCCTTGTCCGCGCCGCCCGCCTCACGCAGCACCAACAGGCTCGCGAGGTAGTCCCATGCGCCGTGCCGGTTGAAGTCGATCCACGCGTCGAGCGAACCCGAGGCAACGAGACAGATGTCGAGTGCCGCCGCGCCGAGCGCGCGGAACTGCGCCCACCCCGGACGTTCGTGCGGCATGCCCGACACCCCAACGACCGCCGACGACAGTGAGCCGCAACCCGAGGTTCGCACCGCGGCTCCGTTGCGAACGGCGCCGCCGCCGCGCACCGCCCACCACCGATCGTCGCCCGCGGCCTGGTTGGCCACCACCGACGCGCGCATTCCACGGGAATCCACCGCACACAGCGCCGTCGCGAACCACGGGACCCCTCGGCTCGCGTTCGTCGATCCGTCCAACGGATCAAGCACGACGGTCAAGCCGGCACCGCGCCCCCCGCCGGCCGGCGCGGTGAACCCGCTCTCCTCCGACATCACTGCGCACCCCGCCGCGTGCAGGACGGCGACCGCCGCGGCGTCGGCGCGAAGGTCGACCGCGTACTGGGTTGCGCGCACGCCGGAAGGACCCCAGTCCTCGTTGGCGGCGAGCACCGTTTGCACCGCGTCGGCGGCCGCGTGCAGCACGCCCAGGATCGCATCGTCCGACGAGCCCTCGTCGAGCAGCGCGGACATGACGGAGAATCGGCCTAGCGCTCGTCGCGGACGAATGGCTGGCCGAGCATGGCCGGCGCACCCAGCAGGCGCCGTGCCCGTGGCGTCGACAGCCCCACCAGCACCGCGAGGGTGAGCACGTAGGGCAGCATCC
>JBIIHV010000026.1:0-11251 GCA_044235415.1 Ilumatobacteraceae bacterium
GCGGTGCCGAGCGGGTTCGTGCGGGACACGCTGTCGCGCATCGACGGTGGGCCGCGCGGCCCGGTGCACGTGGTGCGGCACGGCGTCGAGCCGCGCCTCGGCGGCTCGCCGACGCCCGCCGCGGAGCTCCGCCGACGGTTCGACCTCGGCGGCGGTCCCGTGGTCGTGTATCCCGCGGTCACCCACCCGCACAAGAACCACGTGTTCCTGCTCGAGCTGCTCGCCGGTCCGTGGCGCGACGTGGTGGTCGTGTTCGCGGGGTCGGCCGGACGCGCGGAGGCCGAGGTGGCCGCGCGCGCAGAGGTGCTCGGCGTCGCGGACCGCGTGCGCAGGACGGGGCGCGTCGACGACGACGACCGCGACGGGTTGCTGCTCATGGCCGACGCGCTCGTGTTTCCCAGCCGCTACGAGGGGTTCGGCGCGCCGCTGATCGAGGCGATGGCACTCGGTGTGCCGGTGGTGGCGAGCGACTGCGCGGCGGTGCCCGCGGTCGTCGGTGATGCGGGTCTCGTGCTGCCCCTGCGCACGGCGGCGTGGGCGGGTGCGCTCGACGAGGTACGCGCGCGCCGCGACGACCTCGTCGCCCGGGGGCGCCGGCGCGCCGCGGAGTTCACGTCGCGCGCATCGGCGGAGGACCTCGTCGTCGCCTACGAGTCGGCGCTGGGGGTGCGGCCGTGAGCGGCGGCCGCGCGCTGCGCATCGTGGTGCTGTGCCCGCACTTCGCACCCGACACGGCGCCGACCGGTGCGGTGATGACGCGGATCGTCGAGGAACTCGCGGCGCGCGGCCACGAGCTCCACGTGGTCACCGCGCTGCCGTGGTACCGGTCGCACGCGGTGGAGGAGGGCTGGGGCGGCCGTCCATGGCGCATCGAGCGCACCGCATGGGGCTCCGTGACGCGCGTGCATCCGATGGGCGGCCGGTCGAAGTCGAACCTGCTGCGCCGTGCGCTCGGATTCCTCGCGTTCAGCGCGCTGGTCGGCGTCCTCGCGCTGCGCGCCGGGGGGCGCCCCCGCCGCGTCGACGCCGTGCTGTCGATGTCGCCGCCGCTCACGCTCGGCCTGACGGGTTGGTTGGCCGCCAGGCTGCGCGGCGGGCGCAGCACGTTCAACGTGCAGGACGTCTTCCCCGACGCCGCAGTCGAGACGGGTGCGATCTCGAACCGCACCGTCATTGCCGCGGCGCGCGCGCTCGAGCGCGCGACCTACCGCCGGAGCGACGACGTCGTGCTGCTCTCCGACGACCTGCGGGACAACGTCGCGGCGAAGGTCCCCGGACGGGCGGCGGTCCTCCGCGTCGTGCCGAATTTCGTCGATACTGCCGCGATCGTGCCGATGGATCCCGACACGCCGTACCGGCGCGAGCTGGCCGCCGGGGGTGCGCCGGTCGTCATGTACGCGGGCAACGTGGGCTACTCGCAGTCGCTCGGACTGGTGCTGGCCGCCGCCGCTGCGCTGCCCTCGGCGTGCTTCGTCGTCAACGGTGACGGCTCGGCGCGGGCTGCACTCGAGCGCGAGGCGCGTCACCTGCCGAACGTCAGGTTCGTCGGATACCAGCCCGTCGAACGTCTGCCGGAGGTACTCGCGTCGGCGGACGTGCACGTCGTGCCGCTGCGCGCCGGGCTCGGCCGGGTGAGCGTGCCGTCCAAGACGTATTCGATTCTCGCGGCGGGCCGGCCCCTCGTGGCGGCCGTCGATCCGGGGACGGAGATCCCGCGGATGGTCGAGGCGAGCGGCGCGGGGATCTGCGTCCCGCCCGACGACGAGGCGCGCTTCATCGAGGCGGTCGCCCGTCTGCTTGCGGATCCCGAGGGCCGCGCGCGGATGGGGCGCTCGGCGCGCCAGTGGGTGGAGGCGCACGCGTCACCGGCGGGCGTGGCGGAGCGGTACGAGGCGATCCTGCGGGGCGACGGGTAGCCTGACGGAGCCGTGGCACGCTCATCCTCCGCACACAAGCTCTCCCGCCTCGCCCAGAAGGGCAAGGGCAAGAAGGTCCGTTTCCAGGGCGGCACGGTCTTTCCGTCCGTCGTGCTGGGCGTGTGCATCGTCGGCACGATCCTCGTGGCGTACGCACGCCAGAGCGAGGCGCCGATCGACACGGCCGCTGCGGCCGACGAGTCGTACTACACGTCGCTGGGCGTCTACGTCTGCGATGGCTTCGTGTCGGGCCTGCCCGCGACGGGGACGTCCGAGGACGGCGCCGTGACCATCGTCGAGGACGGCGTGCTGTCGTGGAAGCCGGTCGTGCTCGCCGGCGAGCGCCGTTCGCGACTGGGCACGCTGCTCGAGCAGGCCGGCGTCGACGTCACCGACGACACGCTGACGCTGCCCGCGGGCGCCACCGTCAACGGCCAGCCCGTGAACGGGGGCAAGCCGCTCACCGAGGCCGAGACGACGTGCGGGGACAAGCCCGCGTCGCTGAGCGTGACCGTGTGGAGGAACCTCGGCGCGGACGGCGCCGAGGGCTCGGTGTCGATCGCCAGCCTCGACGGCGTCCGACTCGACGACAACCTCGCCATCGTGCTCGCCTTCGTGCCGGACGACGTGAAGACGGATGATCTGAAGCCGCCGTCAGTCGACCGCATCGAGCTCCTCCGACAGGGGTAGGCCGCGCCGGTGCACGCCGTCGTGCTGGTCGGGGGCTTCGGTACCCGGCTCCGGCCGCTCACGCTCACGGTTCCCAAGCCGTTGCTTCCCGTCGCGCACCGGCCGATGCTCGAGCGGCTGCTCGCGTCGCTCGCCGCGGGAGGCGTCACCGATGCGGTCCTCGCGCTCGGCTTCAATCCCCAGCCGTTCCTCGACGCATTTCCCGGTGACCGGTGCGGGTCCGTCCGCCTGCGCTACGCGGTGGAGGATTCGCCGCTGGACACGGCCGGTGCGATCGGCTTCGCGGCGCGGACCGCGGGTGTGACGGGCACGTTCGTCGTCGCCAACGGCGACATTCTCACGGGGCTCGACGTCGCCTCGCTCGTGGCGTTCCACCGCAGCAGTGGGGCGGAGGCGACGATCTCGCTCGTGCCGGTGGACGACCCCAGCCAATATGGCATCGTCGAGACCGCCCCGGACGGACGCGTCCTGCGCTTCGTCGAGAAGCCCGCCCCCGGCGCGACCGACAGCAGGCACGCCAGCGCCGGCACGTACGTGATGGAGCCGTCGTGCCTCGAGCGGATGCCCGGCGACGCTCCGTTGTCGATCGAGCGGGCGGTGTTCCCGGGCATCGTCGCCGATGGCGGGCTCTACGCGATGGCGACCGACGACTACTGGGTCGACGCGGGCCGCCCCGACACGTTCATCGAGGCGAACCTCACCGTCGCGTCGCACGACGCGTCGGTGCCTGCGGTGCACGCGGGTGCGCGGTGCCATCCATCGGCGGTGGTGACGGACTCGATCGTGGGCGACGGCGCGACGGTGGGCGCGGGTGCGGTGGTGCGCCGGTCGGTGCTGCTGCCGGGGGCATCCGTCGGCGAGGGGTGCTCGGTGTCCGGTTCCGTGGTGATGGGCCGTGTCGCGGCGCGGGCGAGGATCGACGGCTGCGTCGTCGGCGCCGACGGCGCGGTGGCCGAGGGTGAGGTGCTCGCGGGCGCGCGGATCCCGCAGGCATGAGCGGCGAGCCGCGCCCCGTGATGGTGTGCGGAGCGGCGGGATTCCTCGGCTCGCACCTCGTCGAGCGGCTGCTGCACGACGGCCTGCCGGTCGACGCGGTCGACGACCTGTCGACGGGTTCGCTCGGCAACCTCGCGACGGCGCGCACCATCGGCGGCACGCTCAAGTTCCACACGCTCGACGTGGCGGGAGCCGACTTCGCTGCGCTCGTGGCGCGCCGGCGGCCGGAGACGATCTACCACCTCGCACTCCTGCCGCCCGGCGACCGCAGCGGCCCCCGCACGCTCGCGTCGATCGGCGCGCTGCACGCGGTGCTCGACGCGGCGCGCGCGGGCGGCGCCGCAAAGGTCGTCGCGTGCATCCCGGCCGGCGCCCTCTACGGCGACCTCGAGCCGCGCCTGCTGCCGGCGAAGGAGGGGGCGGAGTCCGAGCCGCGCGACCTGCGCCACGTGGTGGCCCGTTCGCTCGTCGAGCTGCTCGGCGTCTACCGCCGCGAGCACGCGCTCGAGTTCACCGTGCTTGCGACGACGAACGTGTACGGGCCGCGCCAGCGCGCCGGCCACGGCGTGGTCGCCACGTTTGCGGCCGCGGTGGCCGCCCATGAGGACGCCGAGATCCACGGCTCGGGGAAGCAGACGCGTGACCTCCTCTTCGTGGACGACGCGGTGGACGCGCTCGCCCGCGCTCGCACAAAGGGCGGCGGGCTCGTCATCAACGTCGGGACGGGCGTGCAGACCACGGTGGAGGAGCTGTGGAAGCTCGTCGCCGCGGGGAGCGGACAGCGCGCGCGCCGCACCGAGCCGCGCGACGGCGACCTGCGGCGCGTGGCGGTGTCGCCGGTCCGCGCACGCATCCAGCTGGGGTGGGCGCCGTGGACGTCGCTGCGCGAGGGCCTGCGCGCCGTGCGCGGCCGCACGAGCCGCTCCGACGGCGCGGAGCCGGAGACGGAGTCCGACGAGGGCTAGTCCCGACCCACAGACGACCGTCGGCGGCGGAGGGCTGACGCACGAAGTGCGTCAGCGGCGGAGGGCGTCAGCGGAAGAGATCCTCCTGCGCCGGCCTGATGATCTCGGCGATCGACGACTCGCGGAACCACTCGACGGGTGCGCCGCGGACGACTGCGACGGGGATGCCGTTCGCCTTTCCCATCACGATCTCGGCCGTCGATGCGAGCTCGTCGGCGACGCACACCTCGGTGACGTGCATCGTCCGGCCGAGCGCATCGGGCATGCCGCGGAGGTCGACCACGCCGGCGACGCCCGCCACGCCGATGGCGACGTCGGTGAGCCCGAGGCGCCATGCCCGTCCAAAGGTGTCGCTGATGACCACGCCGACCCTGACGCCCAGCCGTGCGGCGACGATGTCGCGGATGCGCCGCGCCGAGCGGTCGGCGTCGACGGGCAGCAGTGCGGCCCAGCCGCGCTCGACGTTCGACAGGTCGACGCCGCTGTTGGCGCAGACGAAGCCGTGCTTCGTCTCGGTGACGATCAAGTCGCCCCTGCGCCTCAGCACGCGCACGGCCTCGTCCTCGACGATGCGCTTGTGCGACACGGGATCGTCCGGGTCGACCTCGACCAGCCGGCCCTCGGCCTTCGACACGATCTTCTGCGTCACGACGATGACGTCGTGGTCTGCGAGCGGGCCGTTGGGTTCCGACGCGCAGGCGGCGGCGACTATCTCGCCGACCTGGTCGCCGGGCCGCACCTCGCCGATGCCGGTCACGCCCCACGCGGTGATGCGGCTCATCGCAGCGCCTCGAGCACGGTCGCACCCAGTGCCGCGGCCACGTCGGGCGTCGACATCACGGTGTCGGTGACGGTGCAGCGCACGCCCTCTGCCTCCACTGCGGCGGCGAGCGCCTCGTCGCGGTGGTCGATCACGAGGTGCCCGCAGATCGGCGCGTAGGCGCGGGCGACGCCGACGACGCTCGCCTCGTGGCCGAGTTCGGCGAGCATGCGGTCGGCGGGGCCCTTCAGCGCGGCACCCGCCACGATGGGCGAGATCGCCACGGTGCGCTCGCGGTTCGCGGCGAGTGCGGCGTCGACGCCGGGAAGCGCCCTGATCGGTCCGATCGACACGACCGGGTTCGACGGCGCGATCACGACGGGACCGTCCAGCGCGGCGAGGAACGTCGGTGCGGCCGATCCGGCGCCGTCGAAGCGCACCGCCCGCACGCGCGGCGCGTGCCGGAGCCGGACGAAGTAGTCCTGGAACGCGATCTCGTCGCCCGCGTCCGCGCCGTCGACGTCCTCGTCGACGGTCACCATCGTCCGCACGGGATCGTCCGACATCGGCACGATCCCGACGCCGACGCCCCACGCACGGCGGATCTCGTCGGTCACGTCGCGCAGACGGGCACCCTCGTCGAGGCGGCCGGTGCGGTAGAGGTGCGTCGCCAGGTCCCGGTCGCCGAGGTTGAACCAGGTGCCGCCCGCGGCCGACCCCGCCGGCCTCGCGCCGGAGTACCGGGCGAGCGCCTCCATGGTGCGCCACGACTCGTCCGAGAGCCCCCAGCCGCGCTCGGGGTCGATCACGGAGGCCAGCGTGTAGATGACGGTGTCGATGTCCGGCGAGACGTGCAGGCCGTGCAGCACGGCGTCGTCGCCGGTGTTGACGACCGCCACGATCGACGCGGGGTCGGTCGCCATCGCGAGTCCGCGCAGGAAGCGCGCCGCGCCGACGCCTCCAGCGAGCACGGTGACCACGCGCCGATCGTAACGATGGGCACTGGTAGATTCGTCACGCCCATGCCGACCGCATTCATCACCGGCATCACCGGACAGGACGGCCGGCACCTCGCCGAGTTCCTCCACGGCAGGGGTTACCGCGTGTGCGGGATGATGAAGGGACAGCACAACCCCCGTGCCGAGATGCTGCGCGACGAACTGCCGTTCGTCGAGGTGGTGCCCGGCGACCTCAACGACCTCACCAGCCTCGTCAAGGCGATCGAGCAGGTGCAGCCCGACGAGTTCTACAACCTCGGCGCGATCTCGTTCGTCGCGATGTCGTTCAACCAGGCAGAGCTCACGGCGAACGTGACGGGTCTCGGCGTGCTGCGTGCACTCGAGGCGGTGCGCATCGTCGGCGGTCCGCAGAACAACCCGATCCGCTTCTACCAGGCCTCCTCGTCGGAGATGTTCGGCAAGGTGCGCGAGGTGCCGCAGAACGAGCTCACACCCTTCCACCCGAGGTCGCCATACGGCGTGGCCAAGGTGTTCGGCCACCACATCACCGTCAACTACCGCGAGAGCTACGGCCTCTACGCGTGCTCGGGCATCCTCTTCAACCACGAGGGACCGAAGCGCGGCCTCGAGTTCGTCACGCGCAAGATCACGAACACCGCGGCGCGGATCAAGCTGGGCATCGACCGCGAGCTCGTGCTCGGCAACCTCGACGCCAAGCGCGACTGGGGCTACGCCGGTGACTACGTGAAGGCGATGTGGCTGATGCTCCAGCAGGACCAGCCCGATGACTACGTCATCGCGACCGGCGAGACGCACTCGGTCGAGGAATTCCTCGAGTTGACCTTCGAGCAGCTGGGCATGGGCGACTGGCGGCCCTACGTCCGGCAGGACCCGAAGTTCTTCCGTCCCGCCGAGGTCGACCTGCTGATCGGCGACCCGACGAAGGCGCGCGAGCAGCTGGGGTGGAAGCCCGAGGTGGGATTCCGCGAGCTGGTGGCGATGATGGTCGAGCACGACCTCGCGTACGAGTCGGCGCGCCTGCGCCGCTGACTCAGCGCGCCGCGAGCAGGCGCCGCAGCGACAGCGCGAGCACGGCGAGCACCGTCGCCGCACTGGCGACGAGTGCGAGCTCGACGCGCAGGTAGAGACCGTCGGCGGCGAGCCAGGCGACGAGCACGTAGCACGCGAACGCCGCCACCCATGCGAGGGCGACGCGGGAGTGGCCGCCGAGCGCGACCACGGCCTGGGCGATCGACAGCGCAAGCATCACGAGCGCGCTGGACAGGGCGAGGAGCATGAGCGTCCTGCCATCGACCGTGGTGTCGTAGACGAGCTCGAGGACCGGCGGTCCCACGATCCACGCGCCGGCCACGCCCGCCACGCCGATGGTCGACACGACGACCACGAGCCGCCGGAGTCCGTCGCGGAATTCCGTGAGGTCGCTGGCTGCCGCGAGCGACGCGAGCTTCGGCAGCAGCGCGGCCTGCACCGCCTGGAACAGGAACAACGGGATGCGGGCGAAGATGACCGCGTTGCCGAAGCGCGTGACGGATGCCGGGTCGGAGCCCGTGCCGAGCAGGTCGACGGTGATCGGGCCGGCGTTGATGAGCGCAGAGGCAAAGAGTTGCCCGACGAGCAGCCACCCGAGGTTCGGCGCCACGTCGGCCAGCGCCGCGGGCGGGCCGTCGTCGAGCGGAGGACGGCGCGCGCCGGCGACGGCCACTGCGGCGACGAGGGGTGATGCCGCGACCGCCAGTGCGTAGGGGCCGGGTCCCTCGACGCCCATGAGCCACAGCGCCGCACACGCGGCGACCCGCACGCCGCCGTCGAGCGCGACGATGGCGGCGTACGAACCGAACGCGCCGCCACCCGAGCAGGTGCCGCGCAGGAGGTGCATCGGCGCGGCGGCGACGAGGGAGAGCACGAGGCAGAGCGTCACCACCGACGAGCCCTCGAAGAGGTGGTCGGTCAGTGCGGGTGATGCCGCCGCGACGAGCAGGACGAGCACGGCGACGACCACTGCGGCGAGTCCCGCCATGCGCCGCACGACGGGCCCGTACCCCTCGCCGGTCGCGCGCCGGTGGGCGATCGCGCGGCTCGCCTCGTGCTCGATCGGCAGCAGGAAGCCCGGCGCCAGCGTGAACACGACGAACCACAGCGCGACGATCGGCTTGAAGCCGTCCTGTCCGAGCGCGAGCTGCCCGATCTTGAAGAAGACGTACGCCGACGCGCCGCCGACGAACAGACCCGCTCCAACGACTGCCGTGCCCTCGGGCAGCGACGACCGGAGCCGCCCGACGGCGCCCGTCGTCACCCGCCGCGCCTCGTGACGACGACGATTGGCTTCAGCCAGTCGCGCCGTGCGAGCACGGTCCCCGTCCACGACGCCGCCCATGCGAGCGCGATCGGCAGCCGCGCCGCGAGCCGCGGGTGCGCGGTGAGGCGCTTGCGGAACGCGAGTTCCGGCAGCGCGGCGCGCACCTCGCGGTAGACCGCACCGAGCGAGTTCGGGTTGCGCCACGTCTGGTAGACGACGATGCGTCCTCCCGGCGCGAGGCGCGAGGCGAACGCGCGCAGGTAGCCGGCCTGCTCCACGGCGTCGGCGTTGCGCGTGAAGGGGTAGAACTCGAAGCAGAAGATGGCGTCGAACGTGCCGTCGGGCGGCGACGACGGGGAGATGGCCTCCGCGCGGAACTCCGCGCCGGGGTGGGTTGCGCGGGCGTATGCCACTGCGTCGTGCGAGATGTCGACGCCGGTCACCTGCGCCGAGGGGAAGAGCCGCGCGAGTGCGGCCGTGGTGTACCCCGCGCCGCATCCGGCGTCGAGCACCGACGACGGCGCCGATCCGCGCAGCAGGCCGGCGCGCCGTGCGACCAGCTCCACCTTGGTGCCGGGGTCGAGGTCGTTGTGCAGGGCGAGGCCCGACGCGGCGAGGTCGCCGCCTGCGGCGATGCGCCGGTACGAGCCGAAGTCGCTCTCCACCGCCGTCGCGTCGGGATCAGACTCCCGCGACCGGCGCTCGGCCTCTGCGAGGTGCTCCGGACGCCACCACTCGGTCACGCCCCGTGCCGCCGGCTCCGTCGCATGCGGCGAGGCTAGTTCTGCGCGGGCTCCCTGCGGACCGCCTTGGCGACCGTTGCGACAACGCGCTCTGCCGCGTCGCCCGCGCGCACGATCGCGTCGGAGGCCTGCGGCACGTGGCGCGCGACCCATGACTCCACCTCGCGGCGGCGGACCTGCGCGCGCTGGAAGGCGAGCACCGCGGCACCCACCGCCGTATAGCCGGCGTCCTTGGCCGTGGCGACCACCCGGTCGGTGTCGACCTCGGGCAGCCGGACGTGCCGGAGCACGTCGGGAAGGATCGCGCGGACATCGGCCTTCGTGAGGTCGATGCGAGTGGGGAGGGGGAGGTTCGGCACGACGGTCCTTTCGGCGGCGGCGTTGCGCGCCGTTCGGAGGGTATCCCGAGCCGTCGCACTGCGTCGCGGCGTGCCACGAGTCCGGCGGCGGGCGCGACGACCCCGGCTTCCCACGGTGCAGAACTAGCCTGCGGGGACCGTGTCCGACTCCGCCCGCCGCTCGGACGCCGCGGGGGCGCGCCCCGCCGTTGCTCCACCGGTCGTGATGGCCATGGTCGCCCACGCGCCGGGCGAGTGGTTCGAGACGGTCCTCGGCTCGATCGCGCGCCAGGACTACCCGAACCTGCAGCTCCTCGTGCTGGTCGCCCAGGTGCCCGGCCGTCCCGACGTGTCGGCCAACGTGGCCCAGCGGGTGCGTGCAGTGGTGCCCACCGCGGTCGTTCGGCAGGTGGCCGGCAACCCGGGCTTCGGCCCGGTTGCCAACGAGGTGCTGCGCCTCGTGGATGGCGCCTCGGGCTGGTTCCTCTTCTGCCACGACGACGTCGCGCTCGAGCGGTCGACGGTGTCGCTGCTGGTCGACGAGGCCGAGCGGTCGGGGGCCGGCGTCGCATCGCCAAAGGTGGTCGACTGGGACGACGCGACGATCCTGCAGCACGTCGGATTCGACGTCGACCGGTTCGGCGAGGTCGACCCGCTGATCGAGCCGCGCGAGAAGGACCAGGGCCAGCACGACGCCGTGCGCGACTGCTTCGCGGTGTCGAGCGCGTGCATGCTCGTGCGTGCCGATCTGTTCCGCGACCTCGGTGGCTTCGTTTCCGAGATCGACTACCAGGGCGAGGACCTCGACCTCTGCTGGCGCGCGCACCTCCTCGGCGCGCGGGTGCTGCTCGCGCCGGCCGCACGGGTCCGGCACCGTGCGCGCCTCGCCGAGCGCAACCCCGCCGCAGCGGGAGCCGTCGCCGCGGCGCGCAACCGCGTGCGCACCGTCGCCGTCCTGACGGGTCGGTGGCGCGTGCCGGTCGTGTTCGTGCAGATGGCGGCGTTCTCCGTGGCGTCGGTGGTGGTGGGCGCGCTGACCGGCAGGTTGCGCGACGCGGTTGCCGGGTTGCGCGCGACCTTCGGAGTGGTCTTCGACGCGCCGTACATCCTCTCCCGCCGGCTCGACATCCGGCACCTGCGCGCCGTCCGGCCCGACGACGTCGCCAACCTGATGATGCGGGGCAGCGCGCGGATCTCGTCGTTCCTCCGCCGACGTCGCACCCGTGCTGCGACGGACGACGGGTCGTTTTCGGACCGTGGCCATGGACGCGCGGTGCTCGGGGGGATCGCGGCGGCGACGGCACTCGTGCTCGTCGGGTCGCGCAACTGGATCTTCGGCGGGGTCTCGGCCGTCGGCGACTTCCTGCCGATCACTGCGGGTGCCGAGTCGCCCGGCGCACTGTTCGCCAGCTACGTGAGCGGGTGGTGGCCCGCGGGTTTCGGCCAGCAATCGGCGAACCCGACGGGGCTCGCGCTGCTCGCCGTCGGCGGACTCGCCTCGTTCGGCAATTTCGGCGCCCTCACCACGTGGTCGGTGCTCGCCACGTTGTTCCTCGGGTGGGGCGGC
>JBIIHV010000027.1:0-11207 GCA_044235415.1 Ilumatobacteraceae bacterium
GCCGCTGCGCAGCACCGTGCGCCGTGGTACCGACGACGTCCAGCCGCGGCTGAACGCCGTCGCCACGCGGTCGGGGAACGCCGACCCGCCGGCGGTCAGGACGATCTCGCGTGCGCCCGCGAACCGGCCGGCCGCATCGAGCCGCTGGGCCGTGCCGACGATCCACTCCAGCAGCCGCTGCACCTCGCGCACGCCGCCCTCATCGTCGCCGAGCACGCCCTCGAAGGCCTCGACGCCGGCGAGCTGGAGGCTCGTCGCGCGCGACAGCGCGTCGACGGTGGCGTCGACCTGCGCGTCGGTGCGGCATCCGGTGCGTCCGTCGGGCACGCCCAACTCGAGCAGCACCTTCATCCGCCGTCCGTGGCGCACCAGCGGCGCCAGCACCGCGTCCATCGCCGCGACGGCCTCGGGCGAGTCGACGAGGGAGAGGATGTCGAACCTCGGGTCGCGCAGTTGTGCGGCGATCCAGCGCAGGCTGGTCGGCTCGACGACCTCGCTCGCGATCAGCACCCGCGGGGCGCCGAATCGGCGGAAGATGCGCGCCTGGCTGGCGGTCGCGGCCGTGATGGCCCACGAGCCGTGTGCGAACTGGCGGGCGACGATCTCGGGCGACATGGTGGTCTTCCCGTGCGGGGCGATGGAGAGTCCGTTCGCGGTGCACCATCCGTGCACGGTCGACAGGTTGTGCTCGAGCGCCGACTCGCGCAGCACCATGACGGGCAGCTGGAGGTCGCCGGCGAGTGCGTTCCACCCGCGGGACGCGATCCGGCGGGCGCCGACCGCACGGTCGATCGGGAAGCCCTTGTGGCGCCAGTCGACCCGTGCGGACTTCATTCGTCCCGGTCGCTCCAGAGGACGGCGTCGACCTCGATGCCGATCCCGCCGAGCCCCGCCTGCACGGTCGTGCGCGCCGGCCACGGCTGCGGCACCACCTCGCGGTAGATGCGGTCCATCTCGTTGAAGTCGTCCATCGACTCGATGTAGACGTTGATCTTCACCGCGTCCGCCAGCGACATGCCCGCCGCCCGCGCGACCGAGTCGAGGTTGGCGAATACCTGGCGCACACTCTGGCCGAACGTGGGCTGCACCGTGTCGCCGGCCGTCGTGCCCGGGCCCTGCCCGGACAGATAGAGGAAGCGACCGGCACGGATGCCCTGGCTGTAGCCACCGGACGGCGCCGGCGCGCCGGCGCTGAGAACGGGTTCCTTCGGCACGGCTACCTGCTCTCCGCGATCTCGCGTCGGTCGCGCAGCGCGGCGCACCCGCGGCGGACTGCGCGCAGCTCCTCGGTCAGGTCGCCGGCGTCGTCGCGCCGGAGGTTCTCCGGATGGCGGCGCGTCCGCACGTAGATCTGCGCGACGTCGGGGCTGCAGAACGGGACGGTCTCGCCGCCCATCTCCTCGAGCCACACGTTGCGCGGCACGTTCTTGCCGCAATAGGTGCAGTTGTAGATGTCGAACGACAGGTACATCGGCGACCGTTCAATCCAGCGCCCGGACATCACTTGCCCCTTCCCGCGGCCGGAGCCACATTCCATGTTCCGTCCGCGGACTGCGAGGCCGATACTCCGTATCGCGACTCGGCCGCCGCGGGGGTGATGAACCCCTCGTCGAGGTCCGCCTTGACGCGCTCGATCGGGCGCTGCAGCGGGTCGCCCCAGCCGCCACCGCCCGGCGCGACGATCCTCACCTGGTCGCCGCGCCTCAGCGTGAGGTTGGCGAACTTCGACGGCGAGTCGGTGCCGAATGCATCGGTGAACGTCCGCCAGTCCTGCGTACCGGCGAAGCGCACGTAGATGCCGCTGTTCATTCCCGGCTTGCCGCCGTGGAGGCCGAACGGATCGACCGTCATGCGGTTGAAGATGGCGCTGACGGTGATCGAGTCGGTCTCCATGGTCAGGATGCGCTCGATGCCGAGGCCGCCACGGTTGAGTCCGGGGCCGCCGGAGTCCTCCAGCAGGCGGTACGACTCGACGCGGATGGGGTAGCGGCTCTCGAACACCTCGACCGGCGTGTTGCGGCAGTTGCCGTTGATCACGATGATCTGGCTGTTGCCGTCCTTGCGGGGACGGCCGCCCCAGCCGATGCCCTCGAAGTGGAAGTGGCTGTAGAACTCGCCGTCGTCGGGGTGCTCGCCGCCGAAGAGGAAGCAGCACGACGTGCCGCCCAGCGACGCCGGCACGCGGTCCGGGATCGCGTTGGCCAGCGCGCCGAAGATCACGTCGGTGATGCGCGGGCTGAGCTCGGTGTTGCCGCCCACGAGCGGAGCGGGGAACTCGCAGTTCACGATCGTCCCCGGGGGGGCGACGGTGTGGATCGGCCGGTACACGCCCTCGTTGCGCGGAATCGTCGGGTCGGTGAGGTGCATCAGCGCGTTGTAGACCGCCGAGGCGGTCACCGCGAAGGTGCCGTTCATCGGGCCTTCGGCCTGCTCGGACGAGCCGGTGAAGTCGCAGGTGATCTGGTCGTCGTCCACCACGACGCGCACGCGCACCGTGTACGGGTGGTCGGAGACGCCGTCGTCCTCGATGACGTCCTCGAAGGTGTACTCGCCGTCCGGGATGGCGCGGATCTCCTCGCGCATGCGGCGCTCGGCGATGGTCATCAGGTCCTCGGTCGCGTCCTGGTACGTCTCCATGCCGTACCGGTCGATGAGGCTGATGATGCGCCGCTCGGCCACGTTCAGCGAGCCCACCATCGCCATCAGGTCGCCGTGCGTCGTCTTCGGGGTGCGGTGGTTCGCGAAGATGATCTTCCAGATGTCTTCCTGCGCGACACCCTCGCGCTGCAGCCACAGGGGCGGGAGGCGCAGTCCCTCCTGGAAGATGTCGGTCGCATCGCCCGACAGGCCGCCGGGGGCCTTCGCACCCGGCTCGGCGAGGTGCGCGCAGTTGGCGACGAACGCGACGATCTCACCCTGGTAGAAGACCGCCTTGAGCAGCGTGTGCTCGGGGATGTGGCCGCTCCCTCGGTACGGATCGTTCATGATGATCACGTCGCCGGGCTTGTAGACGTCCGCCCCGAGCTCGTCGATCATCCACTCGACGGTGAACTTGATCGTCCCCATCTGGGAGGGGCAGAACTCGGCCTGCGAGATCATCCGGCCGAAGCGGTCGAACATGACGCACGAGAAGTCGAGCGACTCGTTGAACATCGGCGAGTAGGCGGTGCGCATCATGGCGATGCCCATCTCGCGGCACGTCGTGGCGAGGTAGTTGTCGATCACCGTCAGCGTGACGGGGTCGACCCTCAGTCCGGCGGGCCGGGCGGCGGTTGCGGTCACGGGTTCACCTCCAGGATCAGGATGTCATATTCATTGCGGGTCACGGCCATGCCGGGCTCGACGACGGTGGTCGAACCCTCTTCCTCGACGATCATCGGGCCGGTCATCCGCTGGTTGACCGGCATCGACTTCCTCCGGATGATCGTGCACGGCACCGGTCCCTCGGCGCCGAACACGACGTCGCGGACGGTGGGAGGCTCGCCCTCTGCCGCCGCGGCGTTCGAGATCTGCGGGTGGGCGATCGGCCCGATGGCGGTGACCTTGAAGCTCACCATCTCGATCACGGCATCGTCCATGGTGTACTCGTACATCGAGTGGTGCTTGGCGTGGAACGCCGAGTATGCCGCCTGCAGCTGCGAGGCCGCGTCGACGCCGCTGCCGCTTCGCAGGGCCGGCACGGCCACCTCCATCTCGTAGTTCTGCCCGAGGTAGCGCATGTTGATCGAGTATTCGAACGTCGGCTCGCCGGGAAAGCCCTGCTCGCGCAGTTCGCCCGCGGCGGCGGTCGCGATCTGGTCGAAGCGGGCAACGACCTCGTCGGGCTGGACGCGGTCGGAGCGGAAGGCCTGCGTCCACACCTTGTCGACGCGCAGGTCGCCCATGAGCAGGCCGAGCGCACAGAACCCGCCGGGATAGGGCGGCACGACCACGGTCGGGATGCCCAGCTTCTTCGCGATCGCGGCGCCGTGGAGCGGGCCGGCACCGCCGAACGCGAGCAGAGCGAAGTGCCGCGGGTCGTGGCCCTTCTCGATGCTCACCATCCGGATCGCGTTGGCCATGTTCTCGTTCGCGATGTCGACGACGGCGAGCGCGAGCTGCGTCTTGGTCATGTCCAGGCGGCCGGCGAGGTCGTCGAGCCCCGCGTCGATCAGCGACTCGTCGAGGCGCAGCTTGCCACCGTTGAAGTAGGCCGGGTTGAGGCGGCGCAGGTGGAGGTTGGCGTCGGTGATGGTGACGCTGGTGCCGCCGCGGCCGTAGCAGATGGGGCCCGGTACGGAACCGGCGCTCTGCGGACCGACCTGGAGGAAGCCGCCGGTGTTGATGAAGGCGATCGATCCGCCGCCCGCGCCGATGGTCTTGATGTCGATGAGCGGGATCGACGCGGGGATGCCCCACTCGATCTCGTACTCCGTCGTGTAGGTGATCTGGCCGTTGAGGAACAGCCCGACGTCGGCGCTGGTGCCGCCGACGTCGATCGTGACGACGTTGTCGAGGCCGAGCAGCTGCGAGATGCGCTGGCTCGCCACGGCGCCGCCGGCAGGGCCCGACATGGCGAGCTGGATCGGGTTGAGCGCGGCGGCGTCGGCATCCATGAGGCCGCCGTTCGACTTCATCATCGACCACGGCTTGGTGAAGCCGTAGTCGAGCAAGCCGGTCTTGAGGCTCGAGACGTAGCGCTGGATCAGCGGCTTGACGAAGGCATCCGCGATGACCGTGCTCGAACGCTCGTACTCGCGCCAGATCGGCGCGATCTCGTGCGAGACCGACACCGGGATGCCGGGAAACCGCTCGCGCAGCGCGGCGGCGAGCTGTCGTTCGTGGTCGGTGTTGAGGTACGAGAAGAGCAGGCACACGGCGAGGGCCTCGAACTGCCCGTCCTCGACCTCGCGGCAGACGCGGTCGATCTCGGCCTGGACGAGGGGAACGGCGACCTGACCCTTGGCGTTCACCCGCTCGTTGACACCGATGCAGTGCCGGCGGCTGCGCAGCAGCGGGGTGGGCTTGTCCCACGTGAGGTCGTAGAGGAACTGGCGGTTCACGCGCTGGATGTACGCGGTGTCCTCGTACCCGGTGGTGCAGATGAAGCCCACCTTCGAGCCGGAGCGCATGATGAGGGCGTTCGTCGCCACGGTGGTGCCGTGCACGAGACCGTCGATCTGGGCGAGTGGTACCTCTGATGCCTTCAACGAACCGACGAATGCCTGCAGCGGCTCCTGCGGCGAACTCGGCACCTTGAGCGAGGACAACTCGCCCGTTGTCACGTCGAACCGAACGAGGTCGGTGAATGTTCCACCAGTGTCAATGCCGATGCGGTAGGCCGTCATGCGGCGAAGTGTATAGTATAAATTTCGCACGACGAAATGGACGCGGTGCGTGTGCGCTGCGCAACGCGTGATCGGGGGAAGACGTGCGTCGTCTCAATGGTCGGGTGGCGGTCGTCACCGGTGGAGCGCGGGGCATCGGCCGTGCGTGTACGGAGCGCCTCGCACGGGAGGGCGCTGCCGTGGCGTTCACGCAGCGCGACGAGCGCGAGGGTCGGGCGTTCGCCGACGAGCTCGCGGCCGCGGGGCACGACGCGCTCTTCGTGCGCGCCGACGTCCGGCTCGAGGACGACGTGCGGGCCGTGTTCGACGCGGTTGCCGGGCGGTGGGGCGGCACTGACGTCGTCGTGAACAATGCGGCGATCGGGCTGCTGAAGCCGGTGGTCGACACCACGGTCGAACAGTTCCGCGACCTGTTCGATACGAACGTGCTCAGCATCTTCCACACTTCGCGGTGGGCGATTCCGCAGATGCTCGCGCGGGGCGGTGGCAGCATCGTCAACATCGGATCGATCGCGTCGGAGGTCGGTCTGCTCGACGACGCCGCCTACTGTTCGACCAAGGGTGCGGTGCACGCGCTGACCCGCCAGATGTCGCTCGACTACGCGACGAGGGGCATCCGGGTGAACTGCGTCGCCCCGGGATTCATCGAGACCGACCAGATGCGCACCTACATCGCAAGCCACGGGGGTGATGCTGAGCGCGTCCGCCGCGAGATCGACGCCTCGCATCCGATGAACCGCGTCGGCCAGCCGCACGAGGTGGCGTCGGTCGTGGCGTTCCTCGCCTCGGACGACGCGTCGTTCATGACCGGTTCGACCGTCGTGGTCGACGGCGGCCTGCTCGCCCGCTGACCCGCCGAACCGTCGGTCAGGTGGAGAGGTCCGCAACGACCTCGTCGGTGCCGCCGCGCGCGTCCATCTCGAACTCGATGTCGGCAACGGGCGGCGCGGCGCCGTACCAGGTGACGCCGAACCTGTCTCCGGTCGCGGTGCGCACCACGGCGTCGATGGTCGGTCCCATCTGGTGCCGGGTGTACACGGATGTGCACGTCACGTGCGCCCACGACGCGCCGAGACCGGTGATCCGCTCCTCCATCACGCCGAGGACGAAGCGGGCCTTCTCCTCCAGCGCCGACGAGGACACCTCGCCGCGCCGCACGATCGCCGCTTCCTGCAGCTTCGCCTCGACCAGTTCGCCCGCACCGGCGACGACGAACGACGGCCACGGCGATTCCACCCCGGCGGGCATCGACACCGTCACGGCGTGCACGACGGTCTCCGCCGACAACGGGCGGTCGGGCACCACGTTGGTGCGCGCCACGGGGTTGGGTCCGTCGCCGATCACGCCGAGGGCGCACATCGCGTCGAGGTACGCCCCGTTGAACTGGGCGAACTCGGACATCGTGCGCACCGCGGGGGACCGGAGTTCCACGGCGGCGAGCGCCTCGGGCGGGCGCTGGTCGCGCTCGAGCAGCCGCAGCGCGCCCTCGAGCCCCTCGCGCCATGGCAGCGGCCTGGCGAGCACCACCCGGACGAGCCGGTGCCCGGGTGCGGCGACGACTCCGCACGAGTACGGGGCGATGCCCGTGAGGAAGGAGAATCCTCCGTCGCCGTGTTCGCGCAGCACGTCGCTACGCGGCGCAGGCCGCGACGAGGAGGTCGAAGAGCCGGTCGACCTCGCGCCGCGTCTCGTCGTCCAGTCGGTACGCAACCGGTCCGCGCACGAGTTCGTTGCGGAAGACGCCCTGGCGCACGAGGAGGTGCTTCTCGACGGCGAGGAACGCGTCGAGGGAGTTCTGCAGCGCGATGATCGACGTCAGCGGTCCGTTGATCGCGTCGATTCGCGCCCGGTCGCCGCGCTCGAGCGCGGCCCACAGCTGCACGAGCGCCCAGCACATGTCGGCGCCCGGCATGGTGGCCTTCGCGCCCCGCGCGTGGCTGTCGACGAGGGCGATGCCGCCCGTTCCCTCGAAGATGTGCGCCCGGCCGCCGGTGAGGTCGCGCAGCGCACTCAGCCGCGGTCCGATGGGCGTGGCCTCCGGCTTGTACATCACGCGGTCGCCGAACCGTGCGAGCAGGTCGGCCTGCATGCCGAGCGACATCGGCCGGCCCACGTAGCCGCTCGCGTCCTGCACGATGACGGGGATCCCGATGGCGCCGATCAGCGCCTCGTAGTAGGCGAGCAGCTCGTCGTCGCCGCAGGCCGCGGTCGTGGGCGGGATGGCCATGACCGCATGGGCGCCGGCGTCCTCCGCCACCTTCGCATGGCGCACCGCCACCGGCGTGCTCTCGGCTCCGACGCTGATGATCGCCGCCCCGCGCCCCGCGTTGAGTCGGCAGGTCGCACGGGTCAGTTGATCCCGTTCCTCGGACGACAGACGGAGCACCTCCGAGACCATCGCCATGACGACGCCGTCGACGCCGTGGCCGTACATCCAATCGAATTCGCGCCCGAGCGTGGCCTCATCCAATTCATAGGTGTCGTCGTACGGGGTCTGAAAGACGGGGAAGACCCCGGTGAAGGAAGTGGGGGGTGCCATCTGCGAAATATATAACATACAGAGAGTCGTCGGCATCAGCCGATGGGATGCGCGGGGGTGTCGTCATGGTGGTCCACAAGCCGACCGAGCGCCGGGCCGAGTTGCTCGGCTATACCGATCGACCGAGCGTGATGCCCGGTGGTCGTATCTCGTTCATGATCAGCTCCGAGTTCCCGGAGTTCGAGGCGCAGCTGGTGCGCCTCATCCACGGCGACAACAACCCCGAAGGTCCGGGCTGGAAGGACGAACTCGTCGACGCGCCCGTCAACAAGCGGTGGCGGGGCCAGCGCCAGGAGACCCACGTCGGTTCGCACATCGAGGTGCCGTCGCACCGCGTGCTGACCGGCCTGCGGTCGTTCACCGCGCAGATGTGGGTCAGGCCGTCCGTTCCCTCGCTCGGCCGGGACCAGGGTGCGATGTCGACGGGCGGCGCGGGCTTCACGGTCGGCGTCGATGCCAACGGCCGACCGTTCGCCGAGGTGGGCGACGCCGCACGGCGCGAGCGCGTGACGGGCGGGCACGTCCTGCGCGCGGGCACGTGGTACTTCCTCGCCGCCTCGTTCGACGCCACGTCGAGGCGCCTGTCGCTCGTGGCCAAGGGCGCACCGGGTTGGCCGCTGGACGATTCGTCGCAGTCGGTCGACCGGATCCTCGGCGCAGGCGCAGAGTCGGGCGGTGGCGAGGGGCTGTTGATCGCTGCGGTCGCGCAGCACCGCACTCCGATCGGCCGCACGGCGACCACCGGGCACTGGAACGGCCGTATCGAGCGTCCGCGTCTCTACGGACGTGCACTCGCCCCGACCGAGCTCGAGCGCCTCGAGTCGGGTGCCGCCGCGAAGAAGATCGATGGACTCGTCGGCGAGTGGGACTTCGCGTCCGACTTCGCATCGGCCAGGGTCCGGGACCGGTCGGGCCGGCGCCTCCACGGACGCTGCATCAACTACCCGACGCGCGCGCTGCTCGGCCACGAGTGGGACCGCGAGACCTACGACTATCGCGAGAACCCCGGCATGTTCTGTGCGATCGAGTTCCACGATGACGACATCGAGGACTGCGGATGGGAGCCCACGGTCGAGCTCGCGGTGCCGGACACGCTGCGCAGTGGCATCTACGCGCTGCGCCTGCGCGCGGGCGGCGCCGAGGACTACATCCCGTTCTTCGTGCGGCCGAAGCGCGGCACGGCGACGGCGAAGATCGCCTACCTCCTGCCGACGGTGTCGTACCAGGCGTACGCGAACGAGAGCGTCCTCAACAGCTCCCAGGACACCGACTGGAGCATCATGACGGACATCAAGGTCGTGCCCGACCTGTACGACGTCTACGTCTGGGACCACCCCGAGCTCGGCCTCTCGATCTACGACCTCCACGCCGACAAGTCGGGCATCAATTACTCGAGCTGGAAGCGGCCGATCCTCAACATGCGCCCGACGCACCGGTTCTGGGTGACCGCTGCACCGCGGCACTTCGCCGCCGAGCTGTACGTCACCGACTGGTTCGAGGCGATGGGCCACGAGTACGACGTCATCACCGACCACGATCTGCACGAGGAGGGCGCGGACCTGCTGTCGCGCTACAAGGTCGTCGTCACCGGCAGTCACCCCGAGTACTGGACGACGCCGATGATGGACGCGCTCGAGACGTATCAGTCGTCGGGCGGCCGCCTCGTGTACCTGGGCGGCAACGGGTTCTACTGGGTGACCGCGTTCGACCCCGAGCGGCCGCACGTCGTCGAGGTGCGTCGCGGCTACGCCAGCTCGCGCGTGTGGAACAGCCACGCCGCCGAGGTGCACCTCGCGTCGACGGGTGAGAAGGGCGGGATCTGGCGGTTCCGCGGCCGGAACCCGAACCAGATCACCGGCGTCGGGTTCGCCGCGCAGGGCTGGAACACCGACACCCCGGGGTTCACGCGACTGCCGGACAGCCACCACCCGCGCGCCGCCTTCATCTTCGAGGGCGTCGACGACGAGGTGATCGGCAAGTTCGGACTGGTCATGAACGGCGCGGCGGGCGACGAGATCGACCGCATGGACCACGTGCTCGGCACGCCGGTGCACGCGATGCGGCTCGCCACCTCGCAGGGCCAGCACAGCAAGTACTACATGGTGACGCACGAGGACGTGCTCACGAGCCACCCGCAGATGGATGGCACCAACAACCCGAACGTGCGGGCCGACATGTGCTACTTCGAGGGACCGAACGGCGGCGCCGTGTTCTCGGTTCCGGCGATCAGTGCCTCTGGCAGCCTGTCGCACGCCAACTACCGCAACAACCTCTCGCGGATCCTCGACAACGTCATCCGGCGCTTCGTCCAGTAGCGCCGGATGCCCGGCGGCAGGCGCCGGAAGGCCCGGCGACTAGCGGCAGTTGCGGCGCATCCACCCCAGGGTGGCGTCGTTGAAGGCCGCCGGCGTCTCCATCGTCACGAGGTGGGCGCCGCCGGGAAACACGACGAACTCCGCGCCGGGGATCGCGTCGACGATCTCCTTCGACGCCGATGGCGGCAGGAGCACGTCGTTCTCGCCGACGGTCACGAGGACGGGGGCGCGCACCGAGCCGGCCTCCGCCGACAGGTCATGGGTGAGGTTGGCCTCGATCTGCGCCGCGAGCCCCTCCGGGCTGGCGGAGTTGGCGCGCATGTGCGCGAGGATCGACTTCGTCCGCTCGAAGTCGGCCGAGAGGAACCCCGCGGTCAGCAGCAGCGGCAGCATGAGCTCGTAGTAGCCGTCGACGCCGGCCATGGCCAGGAACTTCTTCAGCAGGCCGAGCGAGTACGCGGTGTAGTCGTGGGTCCGGAGCCAGCTGGAGTGCATCTGCAGCGAGGCGATCCGGTCCGGGTGCTTCACGGCGGCGTCGAGCGCGATGGCGCCGCCAAGCGACGAGCCGGAGAGGTGGCACCGGTCGACGCCGATGGCGTCGAGCAGCAGCATCGTGTCGTCACCCATCTGCGACACGGTGTACGGGCCGGGGAGGGTGTCGCTCCTGCCGACGCCGCGGTTGTCGAAGATGACGACGTGGAACTCGCCCTTGTAGACCTCGACCTGCGGCATCCACCTGCTCGAGTCGGCGCCGGTCCCGCGGATCAGCACGACGGTCGGGTTCGACCGGTCGCCGAACTCCTCGTAGTGCAGCGCGAGGCCCTCGCGGATCTGGGTGCGTGGCATGTCGTGGTCCTTTCGTGTGGCTCGGTCGTCGTCCGTCAGTCGCCGTCGGCGGGGAACGCCGCGGGTCGCGTCACGGCGAGCAGGCCCTCTCGCTCGAACAGGCGCGCGAGTGCGAGCAGCCGGGGCTCGTCGAACGGTGCTCCCGTCAGCTGCATGCCGACGGGGATGCCGTCGTCGGAG
>JBIIHV010000028.1:0-11148 GCA_044235415.1 Ilumatobacteraceae bacterium
GGCCGCAAGGTCGCGGTGAAACTCCTCCGCGACCACCTCGCCAACGACACCACCGTCCGCGAACGGTTCCGCCGCGAGGCCATCGCCATGGCGAGCATCGTGCACCCCAACGTGGTGGCCGTGTACGACTGCATCGACCACGGCGGCCGCGAAGCCGTGATCATGGAATACGTGGACGGCAAGAGCCTCCGCGAGATCCTCAACACCCGCAAGAAGCTCACCCCACAGCTCACCATCCACATCGGCCAGTCGGTGGCAGCCGCGCTCGACGTCGTGCACTCCAAGAACCTCGTCCACCGCGACGTCAAGCCGGGCAACATCCTCCTCACCCGCGACGGCATGGTGAAGCTCGCCGACTTCGGGATCGCCAAGAGCACCGAGGCCGGTGGCGACCTCACCAGTCCGAACATCATGATGGGCACCGCCAAGTACCTCGCGCCCGAACAGGTGCGCGGCATCGAGCTCGACGGCCGTGCCGACTTCTACTCGCTCGGCATCGTCCTCTACGAGTGCCTCACCGGCCGGGTGCCGTTCACCGAACCCACGGATGCCGACACCGCGATCGCCCGCCTCCGCCGGGAACCCACCCCGCTCGGCTCGGTCCGGCCATCCGTGTCGCCGCAGCTCACGGCCGTGATCCACACGCTGCTCCGCCGCAACCGCGACGCCCGCTATCCCGACGGGATCGCGCTCCGCGCCGCGCTCGACTACGCCGTGTCGGGAACGCTCGACCACACCCTGTCCATGACGCCCCCGGTCGGCATCGCCGCCATCGACACCAATGCGGTCCGTCCATCGGCCGAGACCCTGCGCGAGATCACCAAGACGATCGACATCCCCCGCTCCCCGGTCCGGCGCCGCACCGGTGTCGTCGCCTCGCTCGCACTGCTCGTGCTTGCGCTGGCCGGAGCGGTGCTGTGGCAGCGCTCCGCCCTCAGCAGCATCCCCGAATCGGCCGGCGTCGCCGATGGTCCGCAGGTCGAGATCGTCCGAATCTCGTCGTTCGACCCCAACGGCGGCGACGGTAGCGAGAACGACGAATCACTGGGTCTGGCCGTGGATGGCGACCGCACGACGTCATGGACGTCGACCTGTTACGAATCGCCCACCTTCGGGTCGAAGCAATACCTCGGTGTCATCGTCGAACTCGCGGCGCTGAGCGCCGGACGCCTCCGCGTGTCGGTCGGCAACAGCGAATGGAGCGTGTCGGTGCACGCGACGACGTCGGGCATCCCCCCGACACTCGAGGGCTGGGGCGTCGAACTCGGCACGGCAACCGATGTCCGCGCGGGCGATGCGATCTTCGAGGTTCCGGTCCAGGCCTCCGCGCTGTTGGTGCTGTTCACGAGCGCCAGCGCCAGCGAGTCGTGCACGGCGGAGAATCCCTACCGTGCCGACCTCAGGGACCTCGTCTTCTTCGCTGGGTAGCCTCGGCCCGGTGACGTCGAACCCCTTCACCGATCCGGGGACTCCGGAGCGGATCGTCGCTGCGATCGACCGATTGATCGCGGTGATCAAGCGGTACACCACGAGACCCGCTCTGCTGGTGGTGCGGGGGACGCTCTTCGGGCTCATGTCCATCGCAGGATTCGTGATGGTGGTCGTGTTCCTCCTTGTCGGCACGGTGCGCGGGCTGCACGAGCTGCTCGACGTGTGGCTCACACGAGAAGCTGCCGTCTGGTCGACCTACCTCGGTCTCGGGGGTCTGCTGCTCGCCGTGGGCGGGCTGATCATGCGCCGGCGCCGTCCGCGCGACTGACTCCCCTCCCCGATCACGGCGAGGGCCGATCCCTACACTCGCCGTCATGTCGACGACCTCCTCCCACCACCGCGTCATCATCATCGGCTCCGGTCCGGCAGGGCTCACCGCCGCGATCTACGTGGCCCGGGCCAGCCTCGCGCCCCTCGTGATCGAGGGCGAGCCCTCCTCGACATCCGACCAGCCGGGCGGACAGTTGATGCTGACCACCGAGGTGGAGAACTTCCCGGGATTCCCCGAGGGGATCATGGGGCCCGAACTCATGCAGCGTTGCCGGCAGCAGGCTGCGCGCTTTGGTGCAACCTTCGTGACCGAGAAGGCCACCCGGCTCGACGTGACCCAGCGACCCTTCGCCGTGTGGGTACGTGACGCGCAGTACACGGCTGATGCCGTCATCGTCAGCACCGGCGCACGGTCGCTGATGCTCGGGCTCGAGGAGGAGCAGCGCCTGATCGGACACGGGTTGTCCACGTGCGCAACGTGCGACGGGTTCTTCTTCCGCGGGCAGGAGATCGCGGTCGTCGGCGGCGGCGACTCCGCGCTCGAAGAGGCGCAGTTCCTCACCAAGTTCGCGTCCAAGGTGACGATCATCCACCGCCGCGACCAGCTGAAGGCGTCGAAGATCATGCAGGAGCGTGCAAAGGCGAACCCCAAGATCGAGTTCGCATGGAACAAGCAGGTCACCCGAATCCTCGGCGAGTCGTCGGTGACGGGAGTCGAACTGACCGACACCGTCGACGGTGGCGTGTCGACGAGGGCACTGACCGGCCTGTTCGTCGCCATCGGCCACAAGCCCAACACCGATCTCTTCAGGGGCATCCTCGACATGGAGGACAGCGGCTACCTGATCACCCAGCCCGGCTCCACTCGTACCAACGTGCCCGGCGTCTTCGCGTGCGGCGACGTGCAGGACCACACCTACCGGCAGGCCATCACGGCCGCCGGGTCCGGGTGCATGGCCGCGCTCGACTGCGAGCGGTGGCTCGAATCGCAGCACTGACACGGGAATAGCCGCCGGCCCGGACCGGTTGCACTGGGTACGATCCCCGTGCCCTGAAGGAGGCCCCACGTGTCAGGTTCCATCGTCACGCTGACCTCGTCGTCGTTCGACGAGACGATCCGCTCCAGTTCCACCCCCATCCTCGTCGATTTCTGGGCCGAGTGGTGCGGACCGTGCAAGGCCATCGCCCCCGTGCTCGAGCAGCTGGCGACCGAGCAGGCTGGCAAGCTGTCGATCGCCAAGCTCAACGTCGACGACCACGGGTCGGTTGCAGAGCGCTTCGGCGTCATGAGCATCCCGACGCTCATCCTCTTCAAGGACGGCGAGATCGCGACCAAGATGGTCGGCGCCCGCGGCAAGTCGCACATCCTCGACGAGATCTCCCCCCACCTGTCATAGGCGCCCTCGACCCCTCCGATCGGGAGGCGGTCCGGTCGGTCCAGGTCCGGCTGGCGAACGCCAAGCTCCTGAACCTCGTCGGGGTCCCTCTCGGCTCCCTCGATGGAGCCACCACCGCGGCCATCGCGAGGTTCCAGCACGCCCGTGGCCTTCCGAGCACCGGTCTGTGCGACGCCGCGACGTGGACCGCCCTCGTGGAATCGTCGTGGTCGCTCGGTGCCCGGCTGCTCTACCTCACCTCGCCGCACCTCCGTGGAGACGACGTCGAACAGCTGCAGATCCGACTTGCCCGCCTCGGTTTCCACTGCGGCAAGGCCGACGGCATCTTCGGTCCGCGGACCGCCGCCGGAGTGACCGACTTTCAACAGAACATGGGTCTCACCGTCGACGGCATCTGCGGCGACGAGACGGTGCGGGCCCTCGAACGCATCGGCAGCCAAAGCGGCGACGGTCCCGGCGTCGTCATGGTGCGCGAGGCAGAGCACGCCCACACGGGCGGGGCACGGCGGGTCGCAATCGCCGCGAGATCCAGCAGGATCGGCGTCGCCCGCCACGTGGTTCGCGCGCTGCGTGCAGCCGACCTGACCGTGCTCCTGATCGAGTCGGACGACGCGCACGCCCAGGCCCGCGCGGCGAACTCGTTCGCAGCCGACGTCTTCGTCGGGATCGACGACACGGCGTGGTCGGTGACCTACTACCAGTCCGGTGACCATTCGTCGCCGACCGGTTCTGCCCTTGCCGAGCGGATCGCCGCGTCCCTGACCACCCTCGCTCCGGTGCCGCTCAGCCCAACCGGCATGCGGCTTCCGGTGTTGCGCGAGACACGAATGCCCGCCGTCGTCGTCGGTCTTGGCGGGCCATCCGGTCCCGAGGCTGCGGTTGCCATCTCCGACGTGGTGGTCGACTGGGCGACCCGATCCGCCACGTCTACCTGAGGTTGTCCACAACGTCCCCCACACGCTGTGGAGGACGGGATCCCCGCGGTTATTCGAGGGGCGGCTCCGTCATGGCGTTGTAGATGCGCTCGAGGTCCTCGAGATCGGCGAACTCGATCGTGACCTTTCCCCGCTTGCCCGACATCGTCACCGACACGGTCGTCGACAGGTGTTCGCCCAGTAGTTGCTCCAACTCCAGCAGCCCCGGCTCGCGAAGCTGCTGCGTCCCCCCGCCGCGACGCTTCTTCTTCGGGTCCACCGACTCGTCGGCGGCCGAGCGCACCGCGTCCTCGACCTCACGCACCGACCACTGGCGGGCGACGGCCTCCTTGGCCAGCCGCTCCTGGGTCGAACGGTCCGACACGCCGAGGATGGCCCTCGCGTGACCTGCCGAGAGCCGGCCGTCTGCGAGGACCTCCTGGATCGATGCGGGCAGCGTCAGCAGCCGCAGCGCATTGGAGATGGCCGACCGGCTCTTCCCCACCCGGGTCGCCACCTGATCATGGGTGAGGGAGAAGTCGTCGAGCAATTGTCGATAGGCCGCAGCCTCCTCGAGGGCGGTCAGGTCCTGACGGTGCAGGTTCTCCACCAGCGCCTGCTCGGTGGAGGACATGTCGTCGGTGACCTTGACGACGGCCGGAATCTCGCTGAGGCCAGCGCTGGTCGCCGCACGCCAGCGACGCTCGCCGGCAATGAGCTCGTACCCGCCGTTGCTCGGTCGAACAAGAATCGGCTGCAAGACGCCAATCGCACTGATGGACTTCGCCAGATCCTCCAGCGCCGCCTCATCGAAGTGCACCCGGGGCTGGTTCGGATTGGGAACGATGGAGGAAATCGGAATCATTCTCAGACCCGATCCATCCGATGTGGGTGGCTCGTCCGACCCGCCTACAGGAATCAGGGCGTTGAGCCCCTTGCCAAGACCGCTAGGCCGCGCCACCGCTTACCTCCACTGCCACTTCTCGATATGCCTTTGCTCCCACTGACTGGGGATCGTACGTCGTGATCGGCTTCCCATAGCTGGGGGCCTCGGCAAGGCGGACCGTGTGCGGGATGACCGTCTTGCAGACACGATCCCCGTACCGGTCGCGAACCTCGTTCACCACTTCGGTCGACAGCTTGGTCCGCGTGTCGAACATGGTGAGTACCACGGTGGAGACAGACAGCCCAGGGTTCAGGCTCCTGCTCACGAGGAGCACGTTGCGCTCCAACTGCACGAGCCCCTCCAGGGCGAAGTACTGGCACTGAATCGGCACGAGCACTTCGTTGGCCGCAGTCAGCGCGTTCACCGTCAACAGGCCGAGCGACGGAGGGCAATCAATCAGCACGTAATCGAACTGGTCGATCACGCTCTCGACCGCTCTCCGAAGTCGGGTCTCGCGGCCAATGACTGATACCAGTTCGATCTCCGCACCTGCGAGTTCTAGGTTGGACGGCGCGACGAAGAGGTTCTTCACCGCGGTCGGCTCCAAGCAGTTCTCCAACGGTGCCTCATCGATGATGACGTCATAGATGCTCGTCTTCACGTCCCGCGCATTGAGGCCGAGCCCCGACGACGCGTTGCCCTGGGGATCCAGGTCGATGATGAGCACCCGATAGCCGAGTTCCGCGAGACACGCACCGAGGTTGATGGTCGTTGTGGTCTTCCCCACCCCGCCCTTCTGGTTCGCCATGGCAATAACCCGTGGGGTTGGCCGACGAGTGGGAGGGGTGATCTCGGTCATGGCGGCGAGCCTAGTTTGTGGGTGTCCGCCGGATCGGGATTGTTTCACGTGAAACGCTCTGTGGATCCCGTGGGATGTGTTTCACGTGAAACACGGAGGTTCCCACGCGAGCATTGGCTCGGCTTCGCGCGTTCAGCTTGATGAGGTGCTGGGCGACCTGCTGGTCAGGGTTTCACGTGAAACACCCGAACACCCCCACAGCGCTCAGAACCGTCGATCCGATCCGGAAGGGGGCTGGGCCAGCGCTCGGGCCGGTCGTCTGGGGGCTCGCTGATGATGATGGAGCCGCCATTCCGCACACAGGCGGCGGCGTACTGCAGCGTGAGTGCTGGTGGGCCGAACCCCCTACCCGTCGCGACGTCAAACGCCCGGGGGCGGGTCGCCGCAACGGCGCCCATGTCCTCGCACAGTGCAACGACGCGATCGCCCCACCCAAGGCTGCGAATGGCGCGGGTGAGCTGGTCAACTCGACTCTGACGCCGATCAACCAGCGTCACCGCACACTCGGGACGCTGGTCGGCAATCACCAGGCCTGGCAACCCACCACCCGACCCGAGGTCGATGAGACGAATCGGACCTGTTGGCATGCACGCAACGAACTGCATCGCGTGCGCAATGGCATGCTCGAGGCTGCTCGGACCAATTGCGCCGATGCGCTGCGCCTCGGTCAGCACGACCCTGAGGGCCTCGCTGACCGGCATCTCGTACTAGTCGCCCGGAACGAGATCGACGACGACGCGCCGGTTGGGCTCCTCGCCCTCCGATCGCGTCTCGATGCCATCCACCTCGAGCAGCGTGTCGTGCACAACCTTACGGTCGGCAGAGTTCATCGGCTCCAACACTCGCGCCTGGCCACTGGACAGCACGTCATTGGCCACCTTCATCGCAAACCGGCTCAGCGCATCCTTCCGCTTCTGGCGGTAGTGCCCGATGTCCACACGCAACTTGGTGTCATGGTCGCCCAGACGGCGCTGGCTCACGACGCGGGTCAGATCCTGCACCGCGGACAGGGTGTTTCCCTTAGGCCCCACGAACATCTCCACCCCATCACCATCCAGGTTCAGGTCGATGTCCTCGCCATTGACCTCGGACGTCACCGTGCCCGTCACACCTGCGGCGGCGGCAAGTCCGGTCAGAAACGTCGTCGCGGCGGCGACCACCACGGAGGGGTCGACGGACTCACGGGGCTCACGGGGCTCACGGGGCTCGGACCGATCCTCGCGCGCTGGTCGCTCTGCTCGCTGGCGGGCGGGGGCCGCCTGAGCCGGCTTCGTCTGGCGCTTCGGTTCGGAACGCTTCTCATCCTGACCCTGGCGTCCGCTGCGACGCTTCCGCGAATCGCGACGGTCAGCCTTGGCCCGCGGCGTCGTCGGCTTGACCCTGGCGCGCACCCGTGCCTCACCACGAACCCTGCCGAACAGGCCGGGCTTGGGCTCCTCGAGCACTTCAAACTCGGCGTCTTCCTCGGCCACGCCCAACTGGTCCAGCGCCAGCTCCTTCGCCGCCTCGATGGTCTCCGCGGTCGTCTCCACCCACTCCATGTCCAATGTCCTCTCTCGACTCGTGAGCACGCCCGTTGGGGCGATGCACCTACTTCTTCTTGCGCGGCACCTGCGCCGCCCAATTCTTCCCACCCTTGCTGGGGGGCGACGCCGGACGGGCCTGTGCGGCACCGCCCTTCGGCGGCGTCACGCGCCGACTGACGGTCGGACCCGATGGGGCCGACTTCTTCGTCTTTTCGTCCTTCACGATGTCCCGCGCTCGCTGGCCGGCTGCCTGTGCCTGCCGGCCAAGGGACTCGTCGGAGCCGTAGAACCGGCGGGTGATGTACGCCTGCTGGCCGATGCGGATGACCGCCTGCGTGAAGTAGTAGACCACCAACGACGTCGGCAACACCACCTGGAAGACCGAGAAGGCCACCGGCATGTACTGGAAGATCTTCGCCTGCGTCGCCGACATCGTGGGGCTGGACATCCGCGAGGCGACCATCCGCTGCTGGAGGTAGTACACGCCCGCCAACAGCACCACGAGGCCGATGTACACGAGGCCCGTCCCGAAGTTCTGCTGGACTGCATTCCACGGCGTCCGGGCAAGGTCGAGCCCAAAGGAGCGCATTTCGCGCTCCCCGGCGAGCGACCGGTACAACTCACTGGTCTCGTCGAGGAAGCGAGGGGCGAAGGTTCCCTCCTCATTCCGCCGGGTCAGGCCGCTCATGGCCTGGAACATGACGATGAAGATGGGCAACTGGGCCAGGATCGGGAGGCAGGAGTTGAGCGGGTTGACCTTGTGCTCCTGATAGAGGCGCATCATCGCCTCATTCATTTTCTGTCTGTCCGACCTAAATTCCGCCTGAATTCGACGCATTTCCGGTTGCAGCCGCTGCATCTCGAGCATGCCCTTGGTGCTCTTGAGAGTGAGCGGCGTCAGGACGATCATCAGGACCACCGAGACCAGCGCGATGGACACGGCATAGCTGTGGGTCCACGAATAGAAGAGCGCAATCAGCCATGCCGCGGGCTGGGCAACAACGTCCATGAACTCTCGCGTCCTTTCGTGACGTCCTTCGAAGCAACCGGAGCCTACGAGCCGGTGACGTCGTCGTCGCGTGACGGTACCGGATCGAAGCCGCTCGGACCGAATGGCCGGCAACGACTGAGTCGCCGCACTGTCAACCACCCGCCGCGCCACGGGCCGTGGATCTCGATGGCGATCTCGGCGTACTCGGAGCAACTCGGGAAGAACCGGCACGGGGAGGGGCGACCCGGGGCGAGTTCCCGATACCACCCAACCGCGCGGAGCATCGCCCGCTGGACTCGTCGGGTCGGCGGCGTCATGGGCGACGCTCGGCCGACCCCGTCACCACACCCGGAAGATCGGTGCAAATCTCCCGCCATGAAATCTCGCGGGCGGGGCGGGTCACCCCGATGAGGTACCACCCCGGGAGCATCTGCTGTTCCAACGGCCCCATGGCAGCCCGAAGACGGCGACGGATCCGATTTCGTTCGACCGCCGTACCTGCCTTGCGCGGCAGGGCGTAGGCAACACGCACGCCGCCTGCCTCGGGGGAGACCACGGCAGCAACCCACAGGCACCCCTGACGGCGGCGGCGCCCCTCCCGGCTGAGCCGGGCAAACTCCTGACGGCGGGTGATCGGCCCGATCAAGCCGAGAGGCGGTGGCGACCCTTGGCCCGGCGCGACTTCAGGACGGCGCGGCCGGCCTTGGTCGACATCCGAGCGCGAAACCCGTGCTTCTTGGACCGGCGCCGGTTGTTCGGCTGGAATGTCCGCTTCACTGGCCCCTCCTCTCGCGCCCTGCGCGTTGTCGTGATCTCGTTCGGTGCCGCACCATCGCGGCACGGATTGCGCACTCTACCGGTGTTCCGCCCATTTTTCCCTCTGTGGACAACCTGCTACGGTCGCACTCCCGTCAGGTTTCCTTCCGTAGTCCCCACCGTGTGGACAAGGTTGTGGATAGGGCGGGGCGGGTGTCGTGTGTCCTCCCAGCACGCCTACCGCGGGGACGACGACCGGGAAGGAGCTGCACCATGACCACCACACTCGATACCGACGGCTCCGACGACTCCGCAGCCGTGTGGAACGAGACGAAGCGCATCCTTCGTCCCCAGGTCGCCGACTCGGTGTGGTTCGCGACGTTCCATGACTCCGAGGCGGTCGGCGGCGACAAGATGAGCCTGCTCGTTCGGGTGCCGAACGCCTTTGCCCGCGACCGCATCCAGAACCGCTACAAGTCGCTCGTCCGCGACGCGCTCGATCAGGCCGGCGCCGAGGGACGCGACCTCGAGATCGAGGTGCACGCCGAGGCCCGCCTCCACGAGGAATCGACCACCGAGCCGACCGGTGGCTTCGATGCTCCGGTGACCGGCTCGACCATCCCCCCGTCGCGGGCCGGCCGCACCGACAAGCCCGAGCAGCGGAAGGGCAGCGCCTCGGGGTTGAACCCGCGGTACACCTTCGAAACCTTCGTCAAGGGCACCTCGAACCAGTTCGCGCTCGCCGCCGCCCAGCGGGTCGCCGAGACGCCGGGCCGCTCGTACAACCCGTTGTTCATCTACGGCTCGGCGGGTCTGGGCAAGACCCACCTGCTGCAGGCCATCGGCGACTACGTGCACCGCAACTACGCGCACTACGAGGTGCGGTACGTGTCGACCGAGACCTTCCTCAACGAGTACGTCGACGGCATCCGCAACAACACGATCGCCTCGTTCAAGCGCCGCTACCGCGAGGTCGACGTCCTGCTCATCGACGACATCCAGTTCATGGAGGGCAAGGAGGGGCTCCAGGAGGAGTTCTTCCACACGTTCAACTCGCTGCACGGGGCGAACAAGCAGATCGTCCTGTCGTCGGATCGCATGCCCGACTCGATCCCCACCTTGGAGGACCGCCTGCGAGGCCGCTTCCGCTGGGGCCTGATCACGGACATCCAGCCGCCGGACCTCGAGACCCGTCTGGCGATCCTGCGGAACAAGGCCGACCAGCAGCTCTCGATCGTCCCCGACGACGTGCTTGAGGTCGTTGCGACGAAGATCTCGTCGAACATCCGGGACTTGGAGGGTGCGTTGATCCGGCTCACCGCCTTCGCGAGCCTCACCAAGGTGCCGGTGACCGTTGCCGTCGCCGAACAGCAGCTGGCAAACCTCTTCACCGACTCCAGCCCCAAGCCGCGCACCGACGAGGAACTGCTGGCCGAGATTGCCGACCACCTCGGCTTTTCCGTCGCCGAACTGCGCGGTAGCAGCCGACAACGGCCGCTCGTGCTCGCCCGGCAGATGGCGATGTACGCCTTTCGCCAGCTCACCGAGAACAGCTTCCCCTCGATCGCCAAGTTGTTCGGCGGGCGCGACCACACCACCGTCATGCACGCGTGCACCAAGGTGCAGACCCTGATGGCAGAGCGGCAGAGCGTCTTCGATCAGGTGACGAAGATGATCGACACCTTCAAGCAATCCTGACCATGTGGACCAACCTGTGGCCGAACGGAGGATCGTCCGTGGATGACGCCCGGCTGTCCACCGGCCACGAAATGCCACGAATGCAAGATGTGCGCCGGGGTGGACGCAGTGTGGATGCGTTTTCGCACGGTTCCGCGACGTCGTCCCGTCATCCACAATCCACAGCACTTATTACCGTTATTGAGGTACATACGCCTCAACGATTCCAACAATGGAGCGCCGCATGAAGTTCAAGGTCGAGAAGACCGCGTTCGCCGATGCCGTCGGCCTCGCATCCCGGGCTGCGTCGACGCGGAACAACGCCCTTCCGGCGCTGTCCGGGGTGAAGCTCGAATTGAGCGGCTCGAACCTGACCGTGAC
>JBIIHV010000030.1:0-11051 GCA_044235415.1 Ilumatobacteraceae bacterium
TGCGCTACGACCAATTGATGGACCTCGGGTGGAAGCTGTTGATCCCCGTGTCGCTCGGGTGGTTCATGATGCTGGTGGCGCAGCGGCTCGGCCGCGCACTCGGCTGGAACCTCGGCGTCGTGACCGCGGCGAGCATCGCCGTGCTCGGGGCGTGCTGGTTCCTGCTGCAGCGGGCGCTCACCGTGTCCGCGTCGCGGCGCGACGCGGAAGGAGCGGCGTTCTGATGGGCTACCTGCAGGGATTCCTCGTCACGATGCGCCAGCGCGGGGAGAAGCGCCGCGTCACGACGCAGTACTCGGGTGGACGGGTGCTCCGCCGCGCATCGAAGGGCGGCACCGCGACGCCGTCGGGCCGCGCCGAGGAACGCGACGAGAAGATCCCGAAGCCGGACCGCCTGCACGGCCGCCACGTCCTCAACCGGTACGAGGACGGCATGGAGAAGTGCATCGGGTGCGAGCTGTGCGCCGCGGTGTGCCCCGCGAAGTGCATCTACGTGCGTGGCCGCGACAACGACCCGCACGACCCCACGTCGCCGGGCGAGCGCTTCGGCTGGATCTACGAGATCAACTACCTCCGCTGCATCCACTGCGACCTGTGCGTGGAGGCGTGTCCGACCGAGGCCATCACCGAGACGAAGCTCTTCGAATTCTCGTTCACCAATCGCAACGACGCGATCTACACGAAGGACGAGCTGCTCGTCGACGGCGACGGCTCGCCGAAGCGCCTGCCGTGGGAGGACTGGCGGCCGGGCGAGGACGCCCGTACGTCGGCTTGGATGCGCGCCACGGCCGCGGCTGGTGACGCGTCCCACCGCGACACGGTGGGCTGGAGCGGCGAACTCGGCCACGGCAGACGGCCGGCCGAGGGTGGCGAGGACTGACGCATGGACTTCTTCGTCTTCACCTGCGCCGCGCTGATGTCGGTCGTCGGCGCACTCGGCGTCGTCCTCCGGCGCAACCCGGTCCACGCCGCCCTGAGCCTCGTCCTGACGCTCTTCGGCGTCGCGGTGCTCTTCGTGCTGCTGCAAGCCGAGTTCCTCGCGGCCGTCCAGGTGATCGTGTACGCGGGGGCGATCGTCGTGCTGTTCCTCTTCGTCATCATGCTCCTCGGCGTCGACCGCATCGAGAACCTGCGCACGGAGCCGATCGCGCTGCAGCGGTGGGTCGCCGGACTCGTCGGACTCGCATTGGCAGGGCTCCTCGTGGCGACCGCACTCGTCGCGGGCGACGAGACGGTCGTGCGCGGCAGCGGCATCGCCAGTGCCGTCGCGGGTGACGATCCCGACGCGAACGTCCGCCAGATCGCGGGCCAGATCTTCGGCGACTACGTCGTCGCGTTCGAGCTGACCTCGGTGCTGCTGGTCGTGGCGGTGGTCGGCACGGTGGTCATGGCGCGGCGGAAGCGGGCGGCGAGGTGACCGCCGTGGTCCTGCAGCCCACGACGACGTGGTACCTCGTCCTGGCTTCGGTGATCTTCGTCATCGGGGCGACGGGGGTGCTCGTGCGCCGCAACCCGCTGGTGATGTTCATGTGCATCGAACTCATGCTGAACGCGGTGAACATCGCCTTCGTCGCCTTTGCCCACCGGCTGGGCGACCCGACAGGGCAGTCGGTCGTGTTCTTCGTGCTGGTGGTCGCCGCCGCCGAGGTCACCGTCGGACTGGGCATCATCGTCGCGATCATGCGGCGCCGCACGTCGACGACGGCCGACGACCTGGCGGAATTGAAGGGCTGACGCCGTGGCCGACCTCGTCTGGATCCTCCCGCTGCTGCCGCTGGTCGGTGCGGTGCTCCTGCTGCTCGGTGGCCGGCTGGCCGGGGAGCGGTCCGGCTGGATTGCGACCACCGCGGTCTTCGGGTCGTTCGCCGGAGCGGTGCTCGTCTTCCTCGACCTGCTGTCGCGCCCGGCCGAGGAGCGCACCGTCGTCGTGCACCTCTTCGACTGGCTGCACGTGGGCGACCTCCGCATCGACGCGGCGCTGCTCGCCGATCCGCTCAGCACGACGATGGCGCTGTTCATCACGGGCATCGGCGGACTGATCCACCTCTATTCGATCGGGTACATGCACGGCGACCCACGGTTCCCGAAGTTCTTCGCGTACCTCAACCTGTTCGTCTTCTCGATGCTGGTGCTCGTCCTGGGCGAGAACCTGCTCGTCACCTTCCTCGGGTGGGAGGGAGTCGGCGTGTGCTCGTACTTCCTGATCTCCTTCTGGCACGAGCGCCCCAGCGCCGCCACCGCGGGGAAGAAGGCGTTCGTCACGAACCGAATCGGCGACGTCGGCCTGATGCTCGCGATGTTCGTGGGGTTCGGTGCGGTCGGCTCCGTGTCGTACGGCGCCTTGAACGCCGCCGCGCACCACGGCGAGCTGGCCGGGACCACCGCGACCGCCGTGGCGATGCTGGCCTTCGTGGGCGCGATCGGCAAGAGCGCGCAGCTCCCGCTCTACGTGTGGCTGCCCGATGCGATGGAGGGACCGACCCCGGTGTCGGCGCTGATCCACGCCGCGACGATGGTCACGTCGGGCGTCTTCCTGCTGACCCGACTCGCCCCCGTGCTGCACGCGGCGTCCCCCTGGGCGTCGGACGTCATCGCCATCGTGGGCGCGGCGACGGCGCTGTTCGCGGCGACGATCGCGCTCGCGCAGCACGACATCAAGAAGGTCCTCGCCTACAGCACGGTGTCCCAGCTCGGATTCATGTTCCTCGCCATAGGCAGCGGCGCCTTCGTCGCGGCGATCTTCCACATGGTGACGCACGCGTTCTTCAAGGCGCTCCTGTTCCTGGGGTCGGGCTCGGTCATCCACGGGATGCACCACGAACAGGACATGCGCCGGATGGGTGCGCTGCGGCGCGCGATGCCGGTGACGGCCGGCGTGTTCATCGTGGGCTGGCTGGCGATCGCGGGCGTCCCGCCGTTCGCGGGCTTCTGGTCGAAGGACGAGATCCTCCTCTACGTCCTCGCGGACAACCCGGTGCTCTACGGGGTGGGGCTCCTCACGGCGATGCTGACGGCGCTCTACATGACGCGCCAGGTGGTGTTGGTGTTCTTCGGCGAGGCGCGCTGGAGCGACGCGTCGGCCGGGCACGGTGCGCACGGCGACCATGCACCGCACGAGAGCCCCTTCGTCATGCTGGCGCCGTTGCTCGTGCTCGCAGGGCTGTCGGTCGTGGGCGGCGGGCTGCAGCTGCCGTTCAGCAAGGATCTCCATTTCCTCGAGCGATGGCTGCATCCCGTGATCGAGGAGGCCGAGGCGGACATCTCGGGCACGTGGGCGTACTCGAACAAGTGGCTGCTCGCGGGAATCGCGGTCGCCGCCGGTCTTGTCGGCATCGTCTGGAGCCTCCTCACGTACGCGCGCCGGACGATTCCCGCCTTCGAGCCCGAGCTGCTGCAGCGGGGATGGCGCTACGACGAGGGCATCTCCCGCGCGGTCGCAGGTCCCGGCGCCGCGGCGTTCCGTGCAGTTGCCTGGTTCGATTCGCGGGTGGTCGACGGTGCCGTAAACGGCGCCGCGACGATGGTCCGTGGCTCGGCAACGGCGCTGCGCAGCGTGCAGGGCGGGCTCGTCCGCGTCTATGCCGCGGTGGTGGCAGCCGGTGCGGTCGGGGTCACCGCGTGGTTCGTGCTCCGTTCGCTCCTCGGCTGACCGGCGCCGTTCCGTGACGCGCGCCGTCCGGGTCGCATCGGGCGCGCTGGTTGCGCTCGCGGTGCTGCTCGTGCTCGCGGGGCACCCCTTCCGCGACTCGCTCGCCGCATCGGCGATGGTGCTCGTCCAGGTCGCGTCCGGCGTGGCCGTGTGGTCGCGCCTCGAGCGCGGCCGCGGCGGGGACGCGCTCGGCACCATGGCGGTCGGCGCCGCGCTGGGCATCGCCGCATCGTGCGCCTCGTCGGTGGCCTTGGTCGCCACGCCGATGCGTCCCGTGTCGTGGGCCGTGCCCGCTGCGGCAGCATCCGTGGCGCTGGTGGCGATGCGGTTCCGGCGCGGGAACCAGCCCGTCCCGTCGCCCTCGCGCCACGACTGGACGTGGTTGGTGATCGTGCTGGCCACGGGACTTGCAACCGAGTGGACGTGGATGCTGCCGCTCGTGGCGGCGCTCGTCGCCGCGGCATGGGCGTGGTCGACGGGTCCGTTCCGCGGCAGGCGGAGGTCCCGGAGCACGACGTGGATCGCGGGTTCGGCGGCCGCCGCACTCGCCGTGGTGCAGATCGTCCTCGTGAGGATGCGCAGTCCGTATTGGACGCAATTCCGCCAGTCGGTGCTGGACATTCCCGACCACACGTTCTTCGACGCCCTCGCCCGCGGGACCGCACGATGGGGGGGTGCGGGCACGGACATCGTCGGCGCGGGGCTCGGCGGGGCGGGGTACCACTGGCTCTCGTACCACTGGGCCGGATCCATCGTCCTCGCGACGGGGAGCACGTCGCCCGCCCTCGCATCGCACCTCGTGCAGGTCGCGCTCGGGGCGGTCGCGCTCGCCCTGGTGCGAACCGTCGCCGTCCGCCTCGGTGCCGGACCGCTCGCAGGATTCCTCGCCGCCCTTGCGTGTGCCGCAATGGTTGCGGCACCCGTCCCCCTGTTGCAGGCCCTCGTGGCGTACTCGCCGTCCCATGTCGCGGGACTCGCGATGGTACTGGCGGTCGTCGTCGCGGCAGATCCGGGAACGCGCGTCGCGCCCTCCGCCCGTGCCGCCGCGGTGGCGCTGCTCTCTGCGGCAGCCGTGGGCATGAAGGCGACCTCGCTCGTCCCCCTCGCCGCCGTCGCGGCCGTCGTGCTGGTCGGGAGGCCGCGTCCCTCGCCGGCGGTCCCCGTTGCGCAGCGGGTGGCGCTGGTCGCATCGATCGCGGCACCGTCGCTCGCGGCACTCGCGTTCTTCTTCGGCAGGCGACTGGGGAACGCGACGGATACCTCGTTGATCCCCTTCGACGTCGTCTCCTCCGACGGCCCGCTCGCCGCAGGATCGGGCCCGCTCCTCGTCGGTATGGGCACCATCGCGCTCCTCGGTTCGCTGGGGTGCACCGTCGCAGGGATCGTGCTCGTGCGCCGGACCCGGGTGCTGCAGCAGCCCGCCGCCGCCGCGCTGCTCCTCGCCGCCGCCGTCCTCGTCGTGACCGGCTTCGTGTACGTCGGCTCGCGGATCGGCGTCAACTACTTCTTCAACGTCGCGATCGCGCTGGTGCTCCCCGTTGCCGCCGCCGCGGCGAGCCGCGCGGGACGCGCAGGTCCAGGGCTGACGGCGCGGACGCGTGCGCTCATCACGGTCGCGGCCCTCGTCGTGCAGGTCGCGTGGTCGAGTGCGTTCTACCGCATCGATCCCTCGGGGAGTTGGGGCGGTGCCGTCCGATCGCTGTTGATGCTCGCTCCGGTGGCGCTCGCGCTGGTCGTCGCTGCGTTCGCGCGCGGCACGTCGGCGCGCCGGCTGCTCGCGGGGTCGGTTGCGGCGATGCTCGTGCCGGCCGCATCGTTCGTCGCCTGGGTCCCCCGCTACGCGGTCGTGCATCTCCGGGCAGCAGAGGGGTTCGACGCATCCGATGCCTATTCGGGACGCGACGAGTACCGGGACGCGCTCTCCCGACTGGGTCGCATCGCGGGCGAGGGTGACGTGATCGCGACCAACCGCTTCTGTTCCGACGACGCCGCCCGGTACCCGGACTGCTACGCGGCGTGGTCGCTCGTCGCGGCCGCGACGGGCCGGCGCGTCTACGTCGAGATCCCCGAGTTCGCGTACTTCGTGACGCCCGAGATGGCGGATCGCGTGACGACCTCGATCGCGTTCGTCGACGCGCCGTCGGGGGAGACGGCCGCGAAGTTGTCGACTGCTAGCGTGCAATGGGTTTATGTCGACAAAGCCGTCACCGATGCGCGCTCGTGGGAGCCGTGGGCGCGCATCGAATACGAGAACGACCTGGCCGCGGTGCTGAGGCTCCTGCCGTGATCGCTGCCGCTGCGGCACCGTCCGCCCCGTTGCTGACGCTCCTGGTGCTCGTGCCGGCCGCCGGCGCGGTCCTCGTCGCATCGCTCGCCCGCGCCCGCACCGAGTGGGTGAAGCTTGCCGCGATCGCATCCAGCACGACGACCCTCGGCTTCGCGATCTGGATGGTCGTCGAATTCCCGGCAGGATCCGACGGCTTCCACTTCGTCTCCCGGCACGAGTGGATCGCCCAGTGGGGGATCTCCTGGCACCTCGGCGTCGACGGCATCTCGCTGTTCCTCGTGCTGCTCACCGCGGCGCTCTTCCCCCTCGTCATCGCCGGCGTCGACGCCCACCACGACGAGGCGCGCTACCTCGCCTGGATGCTGCTGCTCGAGGCGGGGGTGATGGGCAGCTTCCTGAGCCTCGACCTCTTCCTGTTCTTCGTCTTCTTCGAGATCGTGCTCGTGCCGATGTACTTCCTCATCGGCGGCTGGGGATACGACCAGCGGGTCTATGCGGCGGTCAAGTTCTTCCTGTACACCATGGCCGGTTCGGCGTTCCTGCTGGTCGGCATCGTCGCGACGGCGTTCATCGCGCGCGAACGGACCGGTGAGCTGACGTTCGACGTCGTGCGCATCGCCGAGTCGGGGGGGTTCGGCACCACCGAAGGGCGGTGGCTCTTCGTCGCGTTCATGGTGGCGTTCGCCGTGAAGGTGCCGCTCTTCCCTCTCCACACCTGGCTCCCCGATGCGCACACGCAGGCGCCGACGGGTGGATCGGTCATCCTCGCCGGCGTGCTGCTGAAGCTCGGCACCTACGGCATGCTCCGCTTCGCCATCGCGCTGTTCCCGGAGGCGGCGATGTGGGCCCGACCCGTGGTCTTCACGCTCGCCGTCGTCGGCATCATCTACGGCGCGATCGCCGCGACGATGCAGACCGACCTCAAGCGCCTCGTGGCGTACTCGTCGGTCGCGCACCTCGGATTCATCGTGCTCGGCACCTTCGCGCTCACCACCAGCGCGGCCACGGGCAGCGTGCTGCAGATGGTGAACCACGGCGTCTCGACCGGCGCGCTGTTCCTGCTCGTCGGCATGATCTCCGAGCGGCGCCACACGCGCGCGATCGCCGACCTCGGCGGCATCCAGTCGGTGGCGCCGGTCTTCGCCGGATTCTTCATGGTGGTGATGCTCTCGTCGATCGGCGTGCCCGGCCTCAACGGCTTCGTCGGCGAGTACCTCGTCCTCATCGGCTCGTTCGACGAGGCGCGCTGGTGGGTCGTTGCAGCGACAACCGGGGTCGTACTCGCCGCGCTCTACCTGCTGTGGGCCTACCAGCGCGCGTTCCACGGGCCCGCCGAGGGACCGAACGCGTCGTTCCCCGAGATCACGGTGCGCGAGGGCGCGCTGCTCTCCGTGTTCGTCGCCGCGGCCCTCGTCGCGGGCATCTACCCGAAGCCGATGATCGACCGCGTCGAGCCGAGCGTTGCGGCGCTCGTCGAGCGCGTGCGCGAGGCCGCGCAGGACGGAGAGGTCGCACCATGAACCCCGCCACGTTCGTCGGCCCGTCGATCGACTGGTTCCTCGTCGCACCGTTGCTCGCGCTGGTGGCCGGCATCGTCGTGCTGCTCGCCGTCGGGTCGCTGACGCCGCAATGGCCGAAGGGCTGGTACGCGGGGACGGCGGCGCTCGCGGCCGGAACGGCGGGCACCCTCGCCACGACCGCGTGGGACCGCGCCGCGCAGCCGGTGGGTCTCGTCGCCGGTTCGCTGGTCGTCGACCGCTTCGCGATCGTCGCGGTCGCGGCCATCGCGCTCTCCACGGTGCTCGTCGCGACGCTGTCGGATGCGGCCGGGACCGACAGCCTCGAGTTCTCCGCGCTCCTGCTCGCGTCGGCGGTCGGCGGCACCGTGATGGTGGTGGCGAACGACCTCGTCGTGCTGTTCGTCGGCCTCGAGACGATGAGCCTCGCCTTCTACGTGCTCGCGGCATCGGACCGCGACCGGCCGACCAGCGGCGAGGCCGGGCTCAAGTACTTCATCCTCGGCGGGTTCGCCTCGGCGTTCTTCCTCTTCGGCGTCGCCCTGCTGTACGGGTCGACGGGTTCGACGAACCTGGGCACCATCGCACAGCGCCTGTCGTCGGAGGTCCCGGTCGAGTCCACCGGTGCCCTCGTCCTCGCCGGCACCGCGCTGCTGTTCGTCGGCTTTGCCTTCAAGGTGTCGCTGGTGCCGTTCCACGTGTGGACTCCGGACGTCTACCAGGGCGCGCCGACGCCGGCGACGGCGATGTTCGCGTCCGTCGGCAAGGTCGTCGGCGTGGCGGCGCTGCTGCGCACGTTCCTGTCGGCGCTGCCGGTGCGGTCGGACGACTGGCGGCCGGTCGTCTGGGTGCTGGCGGCGGCCACGGTCGTGGTCGGCGCCGTGCTCGCCGTCGTGCAGCGCGACGCGAAGCGCATGCTCGCGTACTCCTCGGTCAGCCACGCCGGGTTCATCCTCGTCGGACTCGTCGCGGCGTCGCGGACGAACGAGCCCGACGCTGCGCTCGGCGTGCCGGCCGTGGCCGCCTACCTCGTCGTCTATTCGGTGCTGGTCGTCGGCACGCTCGCCGCGGTGGCGCACGCCGCCGGCGCGGGCGACGCGCCGCTGTCGTCGCTCGACGGTCTCGGCCGCACCAGTCCCGTGGTCGCGTGGTCCGCGACGGTGCTGCTGCTCGCCCAGGCTGGCGTGCCGTTGACCGCCGGCTTCGTGGCGAAGTTCGGCGTCATCCGCGCCGCCGTCGCGACGGGCGACCACGCTCTCGCGGTGGTCGCGATGCTCGGCGCCGTGGTGGCCGCCTACCTCTATCTGCGCCTGATGGTCGGCATGTGGCTGAAGGACCCGGCGCAGCCGGACCGCCGACCCGTATCCGTGTCGACCGGCACGGTCGTCGTGGCGTGTGCCGCGGCGACGCTCGCGGTCGGCGTCGTGCCCGGCCCGCTGCTCGACGCGCTCGCCGGCCTCGGCCTGTAGCCGTCGACTAGTAGGTGCCCCAGAGCGGGTCGCCGGGCATGTAGCGCTCCACGAGCACGACGTCCTCGGGGCTGTCGACCGAGAACGAGTGCCGGTTGGGGTACGACGCGACGTACTGGCGGTACGGCATGTCGAGGATCCGGTTGCTGTCGCACGACTCGAGGCGCTCCAGGCGGGTCTCGCGGAACCCGGTGAAGGCGCGCAGCGCGTGCCAGCGGAACGCGAAGATGCCGTGGATGCGCAGCGCTCCGAGCGACGGGTTGAAGCCGTCCTTGCCCCACGGGATCGGGGCGCGCGAGGTGTAGAGCACCTCGCCGTCCTCGTTCGCCACGAGCTTGACGATGTTCGGGTTGCGCCACAGCTCCTCGTCGACGATCTCCATCGCGAGCACGGTCGCGTGCACCTCCGGCCGCTCGAGGATGGGCCGGACGACCTCGTCGATCATCCCGGGCTCGAGCATGGGCTCGTCGCCCTGCACGCACACGACCACGTCGTCGTCGGCAACCGGCGACCCGAGCAGGGACGCGGCTTCCGCGACGCGGTCGAGCGCGCGCGTGTGGTGGGTGCCGGTCATGACGACCCGGTGGCCGAGCGCCTCGCACACGGTGCGGATCTCGTCGTCGCACGTGGCCACGACGAGCTCGTCCCACCGGTCCCAGAGCCGGGCCCTCGCATGGACGTGCTCGACCATCGGGCGGCCGAGGATCGGATGGAGGGGCTTGCCGGGGAACCTCGAGGCCGCCATGCGGACCGGAACCACGCCGATGATCTTCGCCACGGAACGCCTCCTTCGTGCGGCGCGAGTGTAGACGAGGGCGTCAGGAGAGGTGCCGGAGCACCGAGCGGATCACACGGTCCTGCTGGCGCCGCGTCATCTGGTGGTAGAGCGGCAGGATCAGCGACGAGTCGCTCAGGCGCTCGCTGTTCGGCAGCGGACCTGACGCGTGCGCGGCACCGGCGGGCTCGCGGTGCGCGCACATGATGCCGCGACGGGTGGAGATGCCGTCCGCCGCGAGCGCGGCCATCGCCTCGTCGCGCTCGCTGCGCCCGGCGCCGTCCAGCGCGATCCAATACGACTGGTGGTTGGTCTCGCCCCCCTCGACCGTGCGCGGCAGCGCGACGCCGCGCAGCCCGCGCAGCGCCGCGTCGTAGCGCGCCGCGAACGCGCGACGACGCGACATCATGGCGGGGAGGCGCTTCAACTGCTCGCGCCCGACCGCGGCCTGGATGTCGGTGAGCCGGAAGTTGTAGCCGCACTCGAGGTACCGCTCGGTCCCGCCGTGCTCGTGCCGGCGCGCAGGGTCGAGGTCCATTCCGTGTTGCCGCAGCCTGCGGAGGCGCACGTCGTGGTCGTCGCGACGGAGCGCGACGACGCCGCCCTCGCCCGTGGTGATCAGCTTGCGCGGGTGCAGCGAGAAGACGACGAGATCGGAGTGCGACCCGATCGGCGAGCCGCGATAGGCCGAGCCGATCGCACAGGCGGCGTCCTCGAGGAGTGCGATGCCGCGTGCGTCGCAGAGCTCGCGCAGCGGCACAAGGTCGACGGGGTTCCCGGCCTGGTGGACGGCCATCACCGCGCGGGTGCGCGGACCGAGCACCGCGGCGACCGTGTCCCGGTCGATGTTGCCCGTCGTCGGGTCGATGTCGGCATAGACGGGTGTGCCGCCCGCGTGCACGACCGAATTGGTCGACGCGATGTAGGAGAACGACGGAACGACGACCTCGTCCCCGGGCTGGACGCCGAGGACCTGCATGGCGAGGTGCAGGCCGGTGGTGCAGTTCGACACCGCAACGGCGCGGACGGCGCCGACTGCCGCGGCGAACTCGCGCTCGAATGCCGCGGTCTCTGGTCCCTGCATGACCCAGCCCGACGCGATCGCCCTGCGTGCAGCGCGCTCCTCCCGCCGGCCGAGCCACGGCTTGGCGACGGGGATGGCGTTCGATGCTGCGTCTGCGGAACCGCGGGCGCGCACGTCGGCGATCGTAGCAACGGCGTCGAATCCGTCGAGTTCCGCGCGACCGCGTGCGGAACAGGATCCCACGGGATCGGGCTCGGGTAGGCTCGCCAAGCGATGGCCGAACGAACCGCGCGCCAACGCGTGCCGGCGCTGTCGGTCGTGATTCCGGCA
>JBIIHV010000031.1:0-11037 GCA_044235415.1 Ilumatobacteraceae bacterium
ACGAAGCGCTCCCATTCCCACGGAGTCGGCTGCAGGCCGAGGAGGTGGCAGACCACGACGCTGTTCGTGCCGGCGTGGGCGAAGAGCACGATCGTCTCGCCAGGATCGTCGATCTCCCAGACCGGGAGCGGCGACTCGACCCGCCTGACGCCGCGCTGACGGAGGAACTCGGTGCACCCCGAGTGGATCCGGTCGACGAAGTCCCGAACGGGTTCACCCCCGGGGATGCCGTCCCAGCGCTCCGCCGCGCCGCGTGCCATCTCGTCGCGATAGGCGCGGATGTAGTGCTCGGCGGGCTGCCCGTGCCAGTCGGGTTCACGGATCTCCTCGAGCCAATTCTCGATGACGAGGTCACGACCGTGGTGACCCAGGGTTGGCTCCGCGGTCTGGTGCGTCCGCAGCAGCGGCGAGCAATAGACATGGTCGAACTCGGCGGTCCGCATCCGGTCGCCGAGCAGACCGGCCTGCGACCAGCCCCGGTCGGTCAGGGGAGGATTGACGACCGCCCGACCTTCCTTGATCCACTCCGGTTCTGCATGCCTGATCAGGACGATCTCCACGGCGGGCGACCCTAACCGTTGCCGGACTGTGCAGATTGCCCGGGCACCGTCGTCGTCGTAGGGGCGAACACGCAGGCCTGCATCGCGTTCTGGACCGCCTCTTGGTACACCTGGTCCGAATCCGCGCCGAGCTCGTCGATCGAATCCCCCACCCACCGGCCCACGCACAGCGCCTGGTCGGATGTGATGGCCATGCCGACGGATCCGGCGATGAGGTAACCGAACGACCGGAGCCTCGACGCCTCCGCGTCGTAGATCTGGTCGCCCTCGTCCATCGGGTCGACCACGGGTGGCGGAGGCGGGAGCGTCGTTGCGTCGATGGCGGGAGCCCCGACCGGGCCGGGCAGCGTCGTCTCGCACTCGCGTTCCACATATGTGCGGACGGCCGCGAGCGCCGCGGCGTTGTCGGATCGCTCGAGGTTCGCGAGCGACGACGCCACGGCCGGATCAGTGGCGCCGATGCTGCCGTCCCAGTAGACGTTGCGGAGCGTCACCGCGAGCTCCTCGTATGCACGGAGGAGGGTCGCAAGGTCCTCGGCCACTTCCTGCGGCGGGAATTCGTTCATGTCCTCGAGGGTCGAGATCAGCCCGAAGACCGACGACTCGAGTTCGCTCGGATCAGTCGTCGAGAGGGTTCCCAGTTGGGCACGCACCGACACGAGCGACGACTCGAGCGACGGCACCAGCCGGCAGAGCGCGGCGACCTCCTGTGCGCCGGTGCACGCCGCCGCCAGCACGAGCAGCGCGACGACCCACGCAGTAGGACGTCTCCTCGACAGGGCACTGCGCACGCCGCGATTGTACGATCGCGCGTGTGACGCGGTCCGGCACGGCTCAGGGCGCGACGAAGCCGCGCAGCCGCTGGGCCCTTGCCGAGGGTGCGCTCGTCGTCGTGCTGGTCGCGGCGATGCTCGCGATGTGGATCTATGCGTTCTTCCTCGCACCGCGCGAGGCGCGGAACAGGGTCGGCGACCGGGCGTGGGCGGCACGTGCAGAGCAGCGGTGCGCGGTCGAGGTGCTCCGACGCGCGTCGCTCGCGGACTTCCGCAGCATCGAGGAGGCCGGTGCCGACGCGCTCCTGCGGCGCGCCGACATCGTGGACGAAGCGACCGACGGCCTGGCCGGGATGGTGTCGGACATTGCGGCGTACGAGGTGACCGATGCGAAGGGTGCCGCGATCGTCCCGCTCTGGATCGCGGACTGGCAACTGCACATCGAGGATCGCCGGGCCTATTCCGGTGCGCTCCGTGCGGGACGCAACGAGTCCTTCGGGGAGACCCGGACCGACGAGGGCCTCCCGTTGAGCGAGAAAATCGCCACCTTTGCGCAGGAAAACGAGATGCCGTCCTGTCGGCCGCCAAGGGACCTGTCGGTCTAGCCGACCGTCACCTGCAATCGACCCAACCCCTGTCCGGTTCGTAGCGGCGGATGACCCGTGCGGGTGCGCCGACGGCGACCGACCAGTCCGGTATCGCACCCGTGACGACCGAGTTCGCCCCGATCGTGACGTGCCTGCCGATGCTGGCCCCCGGCAGGAGCATCGAGCCGGCGCCGATCCACGATCCGTCCCCCACGGAGACGGGTCGCTCCGGCTGGGACTGGGCGGAAATCGGCCGCGTCACGTCCTCGTAGCCGTGGTTCTGGTCGGTGATGTAGACGTGGTGCCCGGTCCAGACGTCGTCGCCGATGCGAATCGACAGGTGGCCGACGATTCCGCTCCCCCGTCCGATGAGGCAGCGGTCGCCGATCGATACCACCGGATCCGTCAGGCACTCCTGCCCGTCGACCATCCCGGCGGACAGTGCGACCCCTTCTCCGATCATCGTCCCTGAGCCGATGCGGATGTAGCGCTCGTTGATGATGGCGTTCCATGGGAAGCGGATCACGCTCCGCTCACCAAAGGACCCGAAGCGCCTGCCGCGTGCGGTCGTCGGCCCGATCGACCCATGGAGCTGCACCCACCCCCACACCCGTTCGACGAAGCGGTTGCGAAGGGTGCCCATCAGCGGCCGATGCCCGGATCTGCCTGACGCACGCGGTACCGCAGGCTGAACACGTCGCTGCCGGAGAGGATTGCGCCCCGGCCGAGCAGGCGCCCGTGCTCCCAATTGGACAGGCCGAGCTCCGGGCGGCGGAGTGCGTACTGCCCGTCCACCCACCTCGTCATCCCGTCACCGACGAAGGGTGCGTCGAGCCCGTCCCAGGCCTCCGCGAAGCGGCCTTCGTCGCTCGTCAGCACGGACACCACGAACCGGGGCGACCAGTCGTTGCACGCACCGACAGCCGAGGCAAGGTCCGGTGCGACAACGACGGAGAACTCGGGGCGGTCGTCCCACTCCCACTCCGTCGACAGCCCGTCGTCGGAGACGTGGCGCACCTCGCACCCGGCGAAATCCGATGCATCCACACCGGCGCCGAGGTGGACGATCGGCGTGTTTCCGCGCGATCCCGCAGCCGCACGCGCTCCCGTCGCAACGTCGCGTGCACGCGCTGCCGCGTCAGGTCCGACGAGGCACACCACGTTGAGCGTGTTGCACACCTTCCTGTCCAGCGACCTCTCCACGACCGCACGCACCCGCTCGGCGGGCGCGTCCCCGCAGACGAGCATCCATGCTCCGCCCGTTCCATGGAGGCTGGCCGGGACTCCGTGCTGTCGCGCCACCGCACCGAGGTCGCGCACCGTCGGCCCGCTGCCACGGGCGACCGCGAGGCTCAGTCCGGACTGCGCCATGAGCGCGAGCGCACCTCCGTGGCTGGGATCGTCGAGCAGGACGACAGCGTCCTCGGGCAGCCCCGCACGACGGAGGCTCGGAACGACGAGGTGCTCCATGATCGCGCGAGCAGTGCCGAGCGCGTCACTGCCGATGCGGAAGACGCACGAGTTGCCGCCCCGCAGCACCCCGGTTGCGTCCGTGAAGACGTTCGGCCGGCCCTCGAAGACGAAACCGACGACGCCGAGCGGCGCGCGGTGCACCTCCACATTCCAGCCGACGTGCTCGATCCGCTCGACGAGCGACCCCCTCGGGTCGGGCTGGTCCGCCCAGATCTCGAGCGCCTCGACCATTGCTCCCCTCATCCGACCGTCGAGGCGCAGCCTGCCGGTGGCACGCCCGCGCGCCGACGCCGACGCCACGTCCGCCTCGTTTGCGCGGTCAACGGGGGCGAACTCGCGGTCGCTCCGGAGCGACTCCGCAAACGATCGGTAGAATTCGACGATCGATGCAGACTCCGCCCGTGCAAGCGCGGGGAGCGCGGAGACCGCTCGGCCCACCGCTCCACGGGCCTGCTCCATCGACCGTGCCGGAACCACGAGCAGCCGATCCGGGGGGACGCCAACGACCCAGTCCCCCTCGACCCATCCGTCGGGAACCGGCACGAGCCGACCCTGCACGACGACCACGGGACGATCCATCGCGCCAGCGTAGGGCGGTACCCTCCGGAGATGGCCGACGAGCGGGTGTGGTTCCGACAGTGGTTGTCGGGACGCGACTACGCCGTGACGGATCCGGTCGCCGCACAGATGGCGAACCACGTCTATGCGATCGGCGACGCCGAGACACGCGAGTGCGTGCTCGTCGATCCCACGTACGACGTCGCCGGTCTCATCGACCTGGTCACCGCAGAGGGCATGCGCGTCGTCGGCATGCTGGCGACGCACTACCACCCCGATCACGTCGGCGGAAGGATGATGGGCCACTCCATCCAGGGAGCCGCTGAGCTCGTCGGCATGACCGGCGTGCCCGTGCACGTGCACGCCGACGAGGCGACGTGGGTCGTCCGCGCGAGCGGCCTGTCCGGCTCCGACCTCGTGCAGCATCGATCGGGGGACGTCGTCTCCGTCGGCGCGGTGAGGATCGACCTGTTGCACACCCCCGGCCACACGCCCGGCAGCCAGTGCTTCCTCGTCGACGGGCGCCTGGTCGCGGGCGACACGCTGTTCCTCGACGGCTGCGGACGAACCGATCTTCCGGGTGGCGACCCCTCCCAGCTCTACGCGAGCCTGCGAGTCCTCGCGTCACTGCCCGACGACACGGTCGTCTTCCCCGGACACCACTACTCGACGGACGACTCGAGTCCGCTCGGTTCGGTGAAGTCTCGCAACATGGTGTTCAAGCCCCGTACCGCCGAGGAGTGGCTCCGGATCTTCGGCTGAGGTTCAACCCACCACTGACGTCGCGAACGGTGCCACACTTCCGAGCGCCCCTGCGACGAGCAACGCGATCACGAGCCTCGAGAATGCCGCACCCCCGACCCTGTCGCGACACCCGAATCCGAGCCGAGCTCCGACGGCGACCGCCGGGAGGGCCGCTGCGGCGAGTGCCGCAACCCGCACGTCCACCGATCCCGCGATCGCAAACGCGCACGAGGCAGCGACACCGGTCACGGCGAACACCAGTGCGAGCGTCGCCCTGAAGACGTCCGTCGGGACGCCCTGTGCCCGCAGCGCCAGCACGAGCGGCGGTCCGTTCGTCGACGTCGACGTCAGGAGGACACCGCTGACGAACGCCATCGACCGGTCGAGCACGGGTCGATGCCCCTCGCCCGACGCGACGCGAGCGACGACGACCGTGCCCCCGAGCACTGCCATCCCCACGACGGCGCGCAGGACGTCGGGCGACGCAAGGCGAAAGACCGCGAAACCCATCGGGGATCCTGCCAGAGATCCCCACAGGTACCGGCGCACCCGGACTCCGTCGATGCTGGTGCGGAGCAGGACGGCCTGGTAGCTGCTGTTCGCCGCCCCGATGATGGTCGAGAGGACCACGGCCTCCTTCACCGGCAGCAGCACCGCCAGCGCAGGCACCGCCAGCAGCGCGAACCCGAACCCCGCGACGCCCTGTGCAAAGGCCACGGCCATCGCGACGGCCACGACCGCGATGATCGTCGCCGTCACGCCACGATCGCCGCGATCGCCCCCGCGAACACCTCCGTGTGCCGATCGACGTCCGCACGCGAATGCATGGGCGACATCAGTGCCATGTTGTGGAACGGCGTGAGCAGGACGCCACGATTCAGCGCCCACAGATGGAGGAACGCCTCGAGGTCGTGGTCGACGGATGCCGCGGCCTGCGCGCCGTTCCGAGGAGGAGCGGAGAACCAGTATTCGGCGCGGCAGCCGAGGCGCTGCACGTGCCAATCGAGGCCCCGTGCCGCGACCACCTCGGCGACACCTTGCGTCCAGCGCTCGGCCAAGGGCTCGGCGACGGCGAATTGCTCGGCCGTCAGGGTCGACTCGAGCGTTGCGCGCATCGCCGACATCGCGAGTGCGCTTCCGGCCAGCGTCCCGCCGACGCCCGAAACGTCGATGTCGTCTGCACCGGTCGATGCCTCGATCCGGGCTGCCACGGCGTCGCTCATGCCGTAGGCGGCGACCGGAACCCCACCCCCGATCGTCTTGCCGATCACGAGGAAGTCGGGGTCCAGGCCCCAACGCGCGGTGCACCCACCCGGCCCCGCACAGATCGTGTGCGTTTCGTCGATAGCGAGCAGCACGTCGTGGCGCCGCGTGAGCTCCCGCACGCCCTCCAAATAGCCGTCGTCGGGGAGGACGATGCCGATGTTGGTCAGCGCCGGCTCGATCAGCACCACCGCGACGTCGCCGTGCGCGAGCGCCGCATCGAGCGCCCGAAGATCGTTGAACGGAACCGCCCTGGTCGTGAGCGACGGATCGACCTGGGGACCGACGGCACCGGGCCTGCTGACCGTTCGGCCGGCGCCATCGAGCACGACGAGCGTCTCATCAACCGTCCCGTGGTAGCACCAGTCGTGCACCACCACCTTGGGGCGCCGCTGCAGGTGCCGCGCGAAGCGGAGCACGAACCGGTTGGCGTCTGTGGCGCTCAGGCAGAACTGCCACTTCGGCAGGCCGAACCGGCCTGCGAGGTTGGCTGCCACGATGCCCGCATCAGGGCTCGGCAGCATCGTCGTCAGACCCTTCCGTGCTTGTGCGGCCAGTGCAGACGCGACCGCCTCCGACGCGTGTCCCGTCATCGCCCCGGTGTCGCCGAGGCAGAAGTCGACGTACTCGACTCCATCGACGTCCACGAAGCGCGCACCTTCCGCACGGTCGACGACGATGGGGAACGAACCGGGCCAGCGCACCATCCACGGCATGGGAACACCCGCAAGGAGGTGCCTCCGGGCGGAGGAGGCCAATTCGGCCGACCGCGGATGCCGCTCCACGAAGAGCCGCTCCTCCGCCGCGCGGGCAAATGCAAGGCGGGCGCGATCCACCAACGGCACCGCCACAGTCTGCCCGACGGCGCTCGGTACGCTCGCCACGTGCACGTGCTCCCCGCGATCGACGGCCAGCGCCTGCTCCGGCGCATCCGGGATCTGGCCGCGACGAGCCCCATCGACGGCGGCGGCTGCAGCCGACTCGCCCTCACGGCGGACGACCGTCGCGGCCGCGACCTCGTCGTTGCATGGATGCACGAGCTGGGGCTCGACGTCCAGGTCGACGGGGTCGGCAACGTCGTCGCGACGTGGAACGTCGGATCGGGCGAGCCTGTGATGACGGGCTCCCACATCGACACCGTCCGCACCGGCGGCGTCTACGACGGCAACCTCGGGGTCCTCGCGGGACTCGAGGTCATCGAGACCTGCCAGCGCAACGCCCTCGTGCCGCCACGACCCCTCGCCGTGGCGTTCTTCACCAACGAGGAAGGTGCGCGCTTCGCACCGGACATGCTCGGGTCACTCGTCTATGTCGGCGGGATGGGCCTCGAGGAAGCCCTCGATGTGCGGGCCATCGACGGGGCGCGGCTCGGCGACGAGCTCGACGCAATCGGCTACCGGGGTGGCGCGCCGCTTCCTGCTCGCCCTCCGCACGCATTCGTCGAGTTGCACATCGAGCAGGGTCCGGTGCTGGAGGAGGCTGGAGTCGTCATCGGTGCGGTGACGGGCGTACAGGGCATCTCGTGGCAGGAAGCCACCGTCACCGGCCAGTCGAACCACGCGGGCACGACGCCGATCAGGCTCCGGCGCGACGCCGGGCTCGCAGCCGCCAGGATCGCAGTGTTCCTCCGCGATCTCGCCGACCGCTACGGGGGCGACCAGGTGTGCACCGTGGGCAAGCTCGACCTGTTCCCCGACCTCGTCAACGTCGTGGCGGCCCGTGCCGTGCTGACGCTGGACGTACGGAACACCGACGAGTCCGCGCTCGTGCGGGCGGAATCCGAGATCGACGCGTTCCTCCGGACGGTCGAGGTGGCCGACGGCGTGGAGATCTCCGTTCGCCGCCTCGCGAGGTTCGAGCCCGTCGAGTTCGACGACCGCGTCGTCACGATGGTGGAACGCATCGCCGGGGAGTCCGGAGCCTCCGTCATGAGGATGCCGTCAGGGGCGGGACACGATGCCCAGATGCTCGCCCGCATCTGTCCGACAGGAATGATCTTCGTTCCGAGCGTCAGGGGCATCAGCCACAACCCGGCGGAGCACACCGACGCTCGTGACATCGAGGCAGGTGCGAACATCCTGCTCCGCACGATGCTCGAACTTGCCGCGACGGATTTCGCGTGAGCCGCACGATCAGGGTCGCCGCCGCCCAGCTCGGTCCGATCCAGCGGGACGACACGCGCGCCGACGTCATGGCGCGTCTCCTGTCCTTGCTCCGCGAGGCCCATTCACTGGGGGCCGGATTGGTCGTCTTTCCGGAACTGGCGCTGACGACGTTCTTTCCCCGGTGGTTCGTCGAGGACATCCACGACGCCGACCATTGGTACGAGCGGCAGATGCCGGGGCCCGCGACGCAGCCGCTGTTCGACGAGGCCCGACGGCTCGGTGTGGGATTCTGCCTCGGCTACGCAGAACTGACGCCCGAGGGCGAGCGCTTCAACACCCAGATCCTCGTCGCGAAGGACGGTTCTGTCGTCGGCCGGTACAGGAAGGTGCACATCCCGGGCCACGAGCACCACGAGCCCGACCGTCCCTTCCAGCATGCGGAGCGCTATTACTTCACGCCCTCACCGGAGGGATTTCCGACCTGGCGGGCGTTCGGCGGACGCGTCGGAATGATGATCTGCAACGACCGACGGTGGCCCGAGTCGTACCGTGAAATGGGACTGCAGGGAGTTGAGCTGATCCTCTGCGGGTACAACACCCCGATCCACTACGTGCCCGACCCCTCACAGGACCGCCTACAGGGGTTCCACAATGCGCTCGTCATGCAATCGGGCGCGTACCAAAACGGCACGTTCGTCGTCGGCGTCGCCAAGGGCGGTCTTGAGGAGGGCGTCCTCGGACTCGCGGAGTCGAGCATCATCGCCCCGTCGGGAGAGATCCTCGCCCGGACGTCCACCGATGGCGACGAGGTCGTCTGGGCCGACTGTGACCTCGACTGGTGCCGGAACTACACCGGCACGCTGTTCAATTTCGACCGGTACCGGCGACCCGAGGTCTACCGGAGGATCACCGCGCAACGAGGGGTCGTGATCCCCGATTGACTGGCGCTTGACAGGACGTAAACCCCAAACGGTTGTCCTGTAAGGTGTTTTCGTGGCGGATCGGGCGGGCTCCGGAACCGGACATGGCGACGGCGACGCGTCGGTCTCGCTGGTCGTCAACGGCACTCCGGTCGTGGTCAGCCGGCGGCATCCGCACCTCCTGTCGGCCCTGAGGGATGGGCTCGGCGTCACCTCCCCGAAGGACGGGTGCTCACCCAGTGGCCAGTGCGGCTGCTGCACGGTGCTCGTGAACGGCAAGGCCGTCGTCTCGTGCCAGACGTCGCTCGACAAGGCCGAGGGCGCACACGTCACCACGCTCGAGGGTCTCGGCGACGACGAGCGCGACCGCTGGTCCTCCGCGTTCGCGGCGTGCGGCGGATTGCAGTGCGGGTTCTGCATCCCGGGGATCGTGATGAGGGCCAAGGCGCAGGTCGACAAGAAGGGTCCGGCACTCGAGCGCCGCGACATGGCGAGGCATCTTGGAGCCCACTTGTGCCGCTGCACGGGCTACGTGAAGATTCTCGACGCAATCGACGCAGTCGCCAAGGGAACGCCGTTGCCGCCCCCACCGGTCGGCCGGATCGGCGAGCGACTCCCAAAGTACGAAGCAGCGGCGCTGGCGCTCGGCGACCGGGGGTACGTCGACGACGTGCAGGTGGACGGCATGCTGCACGCCGCACTCCGTCTCACGGATCACGCGCGCGCCGACGTCGTGTCGATCGACGCAACCCGCGCAGTCGAAGCCCCGGGGGTCGTCGCCGTATTCACCGCGGACGACATTCCGGGTGACCGCATGGTCGGCATCATCCACAAGGACTGGCCGGTCATGATCGGACCGGGGCACAGGACGTCGTACGCGGGCGACGTCCTCGCCATCGTCGTCGCGTCTGACCGCATTGCCGCACGTGCGGCAGCCGAGCTGATCAGCGTGGACTACCGCGTGCACCGGCCGATCACCGACCCCGTCGAGGCCCTGTCGAGTCCCGACATCGCCGTGGCCGGAACGGACAACAACGTGCTGTCGACCAGCCGCTACGCCCGTGGCGACGTGGACGCCGCGCTCGCGGCGAGCGCGTTCGTCATCGACGAGGTCTTCACCACCCAGCGGATCGAGCACGCCTTCCTCGAGCCGGAGAGCACCGTCGCGGTCGCGGATGGGGACTCGATCCACGTGTGGTCGGGGGGCCAGGGAATCTGGGACGACCGCAACGACGTCGCGCGGGTGCTCGGCATTGCGAACGACCGGGTGACCGTCACTCTCGTCACGAACGGCGGGGCGTTCGGCGGCAAGGAGGACATGAGCAACCAGGCGCACACGGCACTTGCGGCCTGGCTCACTGGACGGCCCGTGAAGTGCACCCTGTCGCGCGAGGAGAGCCTGCGCATCCACGCCAAACGGCACCCGATCCGCATGCGCTACCAGGCTGGATGCGACGCAGACGGTCGGCTCACGGCACTGAGGGTCCGTGCGATCGGCGACAGCGGCGCCTATGCGAGCGTCGGCATGAAGGTGCTGGAGCGGATGGCCGGGCATGCGAGCGGCCCCTATCGCGTCCCCGCCATCGACGTCGAGGCCGTTGCGGCCCGCACGAACAACCCCGTGTGCGGCGCGTTCCGTGGCTTCGGCGCGAACCAGGCGCAATTCGCGATGGAGGGCGTCATGGACCGACTCGCCGAGCGCGTCGGCATCGACGGCTGGGAGATCCGCAAGCGCAACGTCGTGCACCCCGGCGACGTGTGGGGGCCCGGCCAGATGATGGACGACGGCTGCCTCGGGGCCGAGGCCTGCCTCGACGCGGTGAAATCCGACTGGGACAGGGCGAGGTCCGAGGGCCGCGCAGTCGGCGTCGGGCTCGGCCTGAAGAACAGCGGCCTTGGCAACGGGTTCAAGGAGGTGACCCGCGCGGTCGTGCGGTTCCGAGCCGACGGGCGCGTCGAGGTCCGCCACGGTTGGACCGAGATGGGACAAGGCATCAACACGGTGGCCCAGCAGGTCGTCACCGAGGAACTCGGCGTCGACCCGGCGCTGATAG
>JBIIHV010000201.1:0-3380 GCA_044235415.1 Ilumatobacteraceae bacterium
CGCACGCGGGCGATCTACAAGCCGGTGCGTGGCGAGCGCCCGCTGTGGGACTTCGATCCCGGGCTGCACCGGCGCGAAGCCGCGGCCTACCGGCTGTCGGAGGCCATGGGGCTGGGTGCCGTACCGGAGACCGTGCTGCGCGACGGCCCGTACGGGGAGGGTTCGCTGCAGCGCTACGTCGAGCACGACCCCGCCCAGCACTACTTCACCCTGTTCGAGCAGCGACCCGACCTGCACGGTGCGCTGCGCGACATCTGCGCATTCGACCTCGTCGCCAACAACACCGACCGCAAGTCCGGGCACTGCCTTCTCGGCACGGAGGGACGCGTCTGGGCCATCGACCACGGGGTGTGCTTCTCGGCCGACTTCAAGCTGCGCACCGTGATCTGGGAGTTCGCCGGCGAACCGCTGCCCGCCCACCTCGTCGCGAGCACCGCCCGCATCGCCGGGCACGTGCCCGACGGGGTGGCCGAGCTGCTGTCCCGCGACGAGGTCGACGCCCTGCGCGGGCGCGCCGAGTGGCTGGCCGACGGCGCGACGTTTCCGCACGACCGCAGCGGCAGCCGCTACCCCTGGCCGCTCGTCTGACGCACCCCGACGTGCCCCACGACCTCGACCTGCTGATCCGCTCGGGCGACGTCGACGGACTGGTGCGGCTCATCGACGCCTTGTGCGCGTCACGCGACTGGGAGACGCTCCTCGAGGTGCGCGACTCCTGCCGCGCCGCGACCGACGCGGGCCGCCAGGTCTGGCCGGCCGCGACACTGGCCGACTACCGGCTCGCACTGCGGGCACCCGACGAGCTCGCCGCGATCGTCGTGGACGAATCGAACGGGCGCTTCGTCCTCGGTCCGCTCAGCGAGGTCGTCGCACAGCACCACCGGTGGGAGGACCTCGCACCGCACCTCGAGGACCCCGTCGCCGCCGAGTTCGTCGCACGGGAGTGCGCGCTGCGCGGCCAACGGACCGGTCACCAGCCGCTCGACCCGTACGACGTGCCGGTCGACCTGCTCGGATGGGAGCCCGCATACGCGCTCGCGACCTACCGCGACGACGGCGCCGACTTCCCGCAGCCCGCCGTCTCGGCATCCGGCTGGCAGCGCGTCGTCGGCGCCGCCGGCACGGCCGTCACCGGGTCAGCGGTCGACGGCGCGGTGTCGGCCGCGGTGCACGACCTCGTGTCGGGGTGGACCACCGGTTCGAACGGCACGTGGGCCGTGTCGCAGGCCGATCATGTCGACGGTGCCGTCGCGGCACTCGCAGGCGACGGAGCGCAGTGCGCTGCGATCGGATCGGGCGATGCCATGGCGCTCGCCGCGTGGGCGGGTGCCAGCGGAGGCGCCCACGGACGACGGCGCGGCGCCGCCGGCGGACGCCAGCGGGCCTGGGCGCTCGTCGCCGCCACGGCCGACCTCGACCTGCCGTGGAGCCCCGATGCAATCGGCCGTGCAGCCGACGACGCGACGTGGTGGACGTGGGACGACGCGTCCGCGCCGTCCGGCTGGACGCTGCGGCTCGCGTGGTCGACGCCGCGCGGAGCGTGGGCGATCGACGCCCGCGACCGCACCGACGACCCGGCCTAGCGACCCTTCAGCGCCTCGATCAACTGGGGAAGGACCTTGTGCACGTCGCCGACGATGCCGAGGTCGGCGACACCGAAGATCGGCGCCTCCTTGTCCTTGTTGATCGCGATGATGTTCTTCGAGCCCTTCATGCCGACCATGTGCTGCGTCGCGCCGGAGATGCCCGCGGCGATGTAGACGTTCGGCTTCACGACCTTGCCGGTCTGGCCCACCTGGTAGCTGTACGGCACCCATCCGGCGTCGACGATCGCGCGCGAGGCGCCAGCGGCACCCTTGAGCAGGCCCGCGAGGTCCTCGACCAGCTGGTACTTGCCGGCCTCGCCGAGTCCGCGACCGCCCGAGACGACCACGTCGGCCTCATCGAGCTTCGGACCGCTGCTCTGCTCGACGTGCACGCCGAGCACCTTCGCCGCACCGGTCGCGCCCGTGTCGGGCACCGGCGCCGCCACCACCGTGGCAGCCGCGCCTCCCGAGCTCTCGGCCGCGAACGACTTCGGGCGGAACGACACGAGGTGCGGGCCGGCACCGGTGAACGCCGTCGAGACGAGCACGTTGCCACCGAAGATGGGCGTGGTCGCGACAGTGCCGTCGGGCGTGTGCGCCACGTCGATGCTGTTGGTCAGCACCGTGCGGTCGAGCTTGACCGAGAGGCGCGACATGATGTCGCGGCCCTCGTAGTTCTGCGGGAAGAAGATTGCGTCGGGCGCAGTGCCGCCGTCGATCACCGACTTCATCGCCGCCGACACCGCCGGTCCGGGCAGTCGCCCGCCGAGGTCGCCGGTCGCGTAGACGGTGGTCGCGCCGTGGTCGCCGAGCGCCGCCGCGATGGGAGCCGCGTCGCCTCCGACGAACGCCGCGACGTTCGCCGTCAGCGCGCGCGCCTTGGTGAGCAGTTCGAGCGTGCCCGGCGTGGGAGCGCCGTTGGCCGCCTGTGCGAAGACCCAGATGCTGTTCAGTGCCATGTCGGTGCTCCTCAGATCGCTTCCACTACGTGGCGAGTATTGCCGTTGACGTACCGAGCCATGTCGGTGCTCCTCAGATCACTTTCAGGTTCTCGAGGTACGAGACGATCTTCGCTGCGGCGTTGCCGTCGTCCTCGACGATCTCGCCGGCCTTGCGCGCCTCGGCCTGCGCGACCGTGACGATCTTCTGGCCCGCGCCGCCCCAGCCCCCGGCCGTCACGCCGACGTCGGCGGCCGTCTTGGTCTCGATCGGCTTCGACTTCGCGGCCATGATGCCCTTGAAGCTCGGGTAGCGCGGCTCGACGACGCCCGCGGTCACGCTGATCAGCGCGGGCAACGGGCACTCGACCTCGTCGTAGCCCGACTCGGTCTGGCGGTCGGCCTTCAGCATCGAACCCGACACCTCCACCTTCTTTGCGAAGGTGACCGACGGGAGGCCGAGCACCTCGGCCAGCTGTTCGGGCACCGTGCCCGTGTAGCCGTCGGAGCTCTCCGTCGCCGCAATCACCAGGTCGACGCTGCCCATCGCGCGGATCGCGCCTGCGAGCACCTTCGCCGTCGTCAGCGCGTCGGAGCCCGCGAGCGACGGATCGCTGACGAGCACGCCCTTCGAGGCCCCCATGGCCAGCGCGGTGCGCATGCCCGACGTCTCGCCGTTCGGCGCCATCGACACGATGCTGACGTCGCCCCCACCGGCGGCGGCTGCGAGCTGCAGCGCCATCTCGACGCCGTATCCGTCGGATTCGTCGAGGATGAGCTTGCCCTCGCGCTTCAGTGCGTTCGTCGACGCGTCGAGGGAGCCCGGCGTGGCCGGATCGGGGATCTGCTTGACGCA
>JBIIHV010000202.1:0-3371 GCA_044235415.1 Ilumatobacteraceae bacterium
GCGGGAACGTGCTGTCGTTGTCGCACAGCCAGATCTCGCAGCGGCCGGTCGACTCGATCCAGGCGACGAGCGCCTTCAGCGGCTCGAGGCGGTCGCGGACGTTGATGATGACGGGGATCGGCTCGGGCACGTCAGGTCACCGACCGCAGGAAGGGGATCAGCGCCGCGAGCCTCCGCGCCAGGCGGAATTCGCGCGAGCCCTCCACCTCCGCGAGGCGGGCGCGCAGCCGGTCGCGCTGGTCGGACGCGGCGGTGAGCGTCTCTGCGAGCCGCTCGTGGCTGGCCAGCAGTTCGTCGAGCCGGGACTGCATTTCGTTGCGCTGGCGGGTGACGTCCTCGAGCCCGGCGCGAAGGGTGGCGATCTCCTCGGTCAGCCTCCGTTGGGCCTCGCCGCTCTCGTGGGACCCCAGGGCCTTGCGGACCTTCACCAGTTCGGCGACCCGCGTCTCGACGTATTGGCTGAGCTGCTCCGCCTTGGTGCGCAGGCCGAACGACTCGGCGAGCAGTTCCTTGATCAGCGTGTCGCGATCGTCGGACATCGGTCAGCGAGCCTAACCCTGCCACCGCACGGCCGAACTTCGGCGGGGATGGGGCGCGAAACGGGGTCGTTAGCATCATCCAGCGGGATGGGCGCCGATCAGTTCGCAGAGCGGGTCGGCCGGCGCGACCTCGTGGTCGGCGTCGTGGGCCTGGGCTATGTCGGCCTGCCCCTGGCGGTGTCGTTCGCCGAGGCGGGCTTCTCGACCGTCGGCTTCGACGTGTCCCAGCCGGTCGTGTCGCTCCTGAACGGCGGAGCGAGCCACATCGACGACGTCGTTCCGTCGCGGGTCGCCGCACTGCGGTCGGACGGCAGGTTCTCGGCGACGTCGGAGCCGTCGGCGCTGGGCGGGTGCGACGTGGTGTTCATCTGCGTGCCGACGCCATTCGACAAGGCAAAGACACCCGACCTCACGTACGTGAAGTCGGCGACCGAGACGGTGGCGTCGGTGCTGAAGGCCGGGATGCTCGTCATCCTCCAGTCGACCACCTACCCGGGGACGACGACCGAGTTCGTCAAGCCGATCCTCGAGTCGACGGGCCTCGTCGCGGGACGCGACTTCCACCTCGCCTTCTCGCCCGAGCGCGTCGATCCCGGCAACGCGGTGTGGGGCATCCGGAACACGCCGAAGGTCGTCGGTGGACTGTCGGACGAGTGCACCGCGCGCAGCAGCGCGCTGCTGGCCGCGCTGATGGACGCGCCCGACCTGGTCCACCCCGTCGGCTCGCCCGCGGTTGCCGAGATGGCGAAGCTGCTCGAGAACACGTACCGGGCCGTCAACATCGCACTCGTCAACGAGCTCGCACAGATCTGCCACGAGATGGGCATCGACGTGTGGAGCGTGATCGACGCCGCGAAGACCAAGCCCTTCGGGTTCCAGGCCTTCTATCCGGGCATCGGTCCTGGCGGCCACTGCATCCCCGTCGATCCCCACTACCTGGCGTGGAAGGCGCGCGAGTACGACTTCCACACCCGTTTCATCGAGCTCGCAGCAGACATCAATTCGCAGATGGCGAACTACGTGGTGTGGCGACTGCAGGACCAGTTGAACCGCCACGGCATGACCCTCAAGGGGTCGACGATCATGTGCCTCGGCGCGGCGTTCAAGTCGGGCGTGCGCGACGTGCGCAACTCGCGCGCCATCCACGTGATGGAGCTGCTGCAGCGGCAGGGTGCGACGATCGCGTACTGCGACCCGCACGTGCCGGTCATCGACCTGCACGGGGGCGGTCGACTCGAGTCGATCGACCCGGCGCGCGTGGCGGCGACGCCGTTCGATGCGGCGATCATCCTCGTCTCGTCGCCCGAGTGGCCGATCGCCGAGCTCGAACGGCTGGGCAGGCCCGTGTTCGATGCGGTCAACGCGGGCGGGCCGGCGAACGGATCGCGCGAGCGGCTCTAGCGGCGCGTCCGCTGGTCGACGAGCGAGCGGTATAGGTCGACGTGACGGTCGACGGCTGACGACGCAGTCAACTCCGTGAGCGCACGGTCGCGCGCCGCTGCGCCGAGCCGCGCGCGCATCTCGGGATCGGCGAGCAGCGACCGCACTGCACTGGCGAGCGCGGCTCGGTCGCCAGCAGGCACGAGCACCCCGGTCTCGCCGTCGCGCACCACGTCGCGCACCGCGCCGACGTCCGTCGTCACCACCGGCCTGCCCGCGAGTGCGGCCTCGATCAACAGCAACGGCACCCCCTCGTTGTCGCTGCAGAGCACCACGACGTCGGCCGCCGCCAGCAGCGTGCCGAGGTCGCGCTGCCATCCGAGTGCCACGGTGTTCGGCGTGCGGGCGGTGCGAGCTCGGCACTCGTCGCCGAGCGGCCCGTCGCCAACCAGGGCGAACACGGCGCCGCGGTGCGCGGCGAGGTCGTCGGCGAGGTCGAGGAAGCGGTCGGGCCGCTTGATCTGCGCGAGCCGTCCGACGTACATGACGACGTCGACGTCGACGGGCAGCCCGAGCGTGCGGCGGGCCTCCGACCGGTCGGCGAGGACGAACGGCTCGACGCCGGGGTTGATGACGCTCGATCGCCGGGCGTCGACGACGCCGGCCTCCACGAGGTCGCGGTGCACGCTCGATCCGACGACGACGGAGTGCGTGGTGACCAGCCGCATGAGGCGCTCGGTCGCGACCACGACGCGCGTGGCGAGCGCCCCGAAGTAGCCGTGCAGCAGGTGTCCGTGGAAGGTGTGGATGCGCACCGGCACGCGGGCGACGAACGCAGCGATGCGGCCCAGCACGCCGGCCTTCGCCATGTGGGTGTGCACCACGTCGGGTCGTTCGCGCCGCAGCAGCCGCACCAGCGAGACGAGTGCGCGCAGGTCGTCAAGCGGCTTGGGCGAGCGACCGAGGCCGTGCACCGTCGTGGTGCGGACCAGGAGCGGCGAGCCCTCGAAGTAGTCGCCTTCGTCGGGACCGGGCGTGCCGCGCACGAGCGACTGCTGCACGTCGGCATGGCGGTCGTCCGCGAGCAGCGACGACGCGATCACCGCCGGCCCGCCGATGTTCGTCCGCGTGATGACGTGGACGACGCGGATCACCGGTGTTCCTGGCGCCACCACTCCAGCGTGCGTCGCAGCCCGTCCTCGAGCGCGACCGACGGCCGGTAGCCGAGGACGGACGCTGCGCGGGTGAGGTCGGGGACTCGCCGCTTGGTGTCCTCGAACCGCGCTCCATAGCGCGACTCGTAGCTCACCGACACGACGTCCGAGTCCGATCCGGTGACGCGCTTCACGAGCGATGCCAGCTCGGCAACGGTGATCTCCGAGTCGTTGCCCACGTTGAACACCGAGCCGAGCGCGGCATCCATGGTGGCGGCGCGCACGGTGCCCTCGACGG
>JBIIHV010000203.1:0-3363 GCA_044235415.1 Ilumatobacteraceae bacterium
GGCCTCGACCACCCAGCTCATCCTCGCCGGGGTCGCGAGGGTCGTCGTCCTGCCGCCCGATGCGGTCGGGCAATTCACCGAGCTACTCGGCAAGGACGTATCCGTGTGGGGCGGCGCAGTGCGGGTCTACCTTCCCGGCCCGCTCGAGCCGTCGCGCCACCGGTACTACTTGCGCGACATCGTCACGAAGCACCCACGAGAGGTGGGACGGCGCATCGCCAACAGTCTCTCCGGATCGATCTCCGCGCGACGTGCTCCACGGCCGTACGAAACCGTGCGGACCGCCCTCCGTGGCGCGGGCGGCCGCTCGACCGACGAACTCCTCATGCTCGCCGACGCGGACATCGAGGAGCGCGACCGGCAGATCGACGAACTGCGCTCCGAGCTGCAGTCGCGAGACGACCAGCTGCTCGACCGTGCCGTCGACGTCGAGGAGCTGAACGACGAACTCGAGGCGGAGCGCCGGAAGACGCGCTACTGGATGAGCGTTGCCATCCACGGACCCGACGCCGCAATCGACGACGGCGTGCTCCCCGAACGCGCAACCACGCTCAGCGAGGCCGCCGCCTTCTGCAGGATCCATCTTCCACTTGTGAGCCTCCCGGACGCGGCGATCCACGATCTCGACCAGCTCGATTCCGCGCCGGAAGCAACAGCCTGGGCTCAGACCTCGTGGCGCGGATTCCGCGCCCTCCAGGCATACGCCTCGGAGTCGGCGACGCGGAACGGCGGGTTCTTTGAATGGTGCCAACACACCTCGAATGCCGACAGCTGGCCGGCGACGTCGAAGAAGGTGTCGATGTCAGAGAGCGAGTCGGTGATGAACAACCGGGCACAGCGCGCGGCGCGCAACCTGCCCGTCGACACTGCGGTCAGCGCGAGTGGCCGGATCGAGATGTTCGCCCACCTGAAGGTCGCCGAGGGTGGGGGCAACACCATCCCACGGATCTACTTTCACGACGACACGAGGGGTTCGACCGGAAAGGTGCACATCGGCTTCTTCGGACCACACGCCTACATGGAGAACACGAAGACCTAGTCCGAACCGACGCAAGCGGCCGAACGACGCGCACCCCTTCCGGTACGGTGCCCCGCGTGGCCGACGACGCCGTGCGATTTGCCGAACAATTGCTCTCGCTCGTCGACACCGGCAAGACGTCATCCACCTACAAGCTTGCGACGCTGCTCGCACTGATCGACGTCGCAGTCGAGTCGACCGACCCGGTCGACGGTGCACCCGCCCGAATTCGTGCGAAGCGCGTGGCCAAGCGGGTCGTCGAGCTGTACTGGCCGCAGTCGGCCGTCTACGGAGCCGCGTCCGGCGGCGCGCTCATCCAGTCGCCGCAGGCGGGGGTGATACCGGCGCGGCTCGCCGAATGGCGTCAGCAGCACGGCATCGGCAGCCGGGCGACGCTCGACGACGCCCGACGCGTCGACCCCGCGGGCTGGAAGGATCTGGAGAACGACCTCGTCGCCCGCGTCCTGCAGATGCCCATTCCACGGTTGCAGCGCTTCGGCGACGGCTCACGGGCGGCCGAGCGGCGCTTCATCTTCGACTTCGCATGGCGCGACAAGGAATCGCCCAGCCGGCTGATGGCCGTCGAGTTCGACGACTGGCTGCACCTGCAGCCCGGTGTCGGTGAACACCTCGTGCGCCTTGCGCCGTTGCTGCGACCGGTCATTTACTCGAAGTGGATCGACCTCGTGGTCGCATACAACGCGGGCCTGCACGACGTCCGTCAACTGGACGAGTTTCTCTTCGGCGCGCAGCGCGTGAACCTGGACGCGCTCCGGGAACCGTTGACCGACCTGCAGATGGGACGCTGCTTCTACTGCGACCAGCCGATGCGCCGTGCAGTCCACGTCGACCACTTCATCCCGTGGTCGAGGAACCCCGACAACCGGCTCGACAACCTCGTCGCGGCAGACGGCCGTTGCAACACCTCGAAGTCCGCATCGCTCGCGTCGCACTCCCACCTTGCGTCGTGGGTGGAGCGCACCACGGACTCCGGTCTGGATGACGTCGCCTCCACGACGCGCTGGCAGCGCGATGCCGTCGCGTCGGCGCACACCGTTGCCGCGTCGTACCGCTGGATGCCCGCCGGCGCACAGCTGTGGTCGTCGGTGGACGACTACGAGGAAATCGACCCCGCCAGGATCGGGACGCTGCTCGCATCGCTCAGGACACTGCCCTGAGGCTCTCCGACTCGCAGTGGGCGAGGGGGGACTTGAACCCCCACATCCTTGCGGACACTGGCACCTGAAGCCAGCGCGTCTGCCATTTCGCCACTCGCCCGAATGGTGCGTCGCACGCTACCAACGCCGCAACGGCCAGCCAACGGCGCGATTTCACCAGAACTACGCTGACATGCATGTCGGATCCGTCATCCGCGCCGATGACCGGCGTCGACGACCTCCGCGACGCGTCGCGCGAGCGCCTGCTCGCCGAGATCGGCACCCTGCAACACCAGTCCAAGGTGCACCGCGTCGCCGACCTCCATGCACGGATCGCCCAGCTGGAGGCGGAGTTGCAGCAGGTCGTCGACTACAACCGCGGCGCCGCCGCGGAGGTGGGCGAGTTGAAGGCGCGGATCATTGACGCGAGGCGTGAGGCGAACCAGTTGCGCCGTTCGCTGAACTACCGCGTCGGCGCACTCGTGTTGAAGCCGCTGCGCCTCGCGGCACGCATAGTGCGCCGCCTGGCGGGTTCGCGTTGACCACGGCCCCCCGCTTCTCGATCGTCACCCCGGTCTTCAATCCGCCGATCCCGGCGCTGAAGGCCTGCATCCGCTCGGTAAAGGCGCAGACGTTCGACGACTGGGAGTGGTGCATCGTCGACGACGCTTCCACGGTCCCCGCGGTGCGACGCATCCTCGAGCGCGCAGCCCGCTCCGACCGCCGCATCCGCGTCGCGCACCGCAGGACGAATGGTGGCATCGTCGCCGCCTCGCGCGACGCCGCCGACCTCGCGACCGGCGACTTCATCGCGCTGCTCGACCACGACGACGAGCTCCACCCCTCCGCGCTCGAGCTGGTCGCGAACCGCCTCGATCGCGACGACACGATCGACTACGTCTACACCGACGAGGACAAGATCGCCCCCGACGGCCGTCACTACGACGTCTTCCGAAAGCCCGACTTCGACCCGATCCGCCTGCTCGGCCAGAACTACTGCAGCCACCTCTCCGTCATCCGTCGCTCGCTCGTCGACGAGATCGGCGGGTTCCGTGACGGCTTCGACGGCGCGCAGGACCACGACCTCGTGCTGCGGGTCACCGAACGCGCGCGCACCGTGGCGCACGTGAAGTCGGTGCTGTACCACTGGCGCGCCGTTCCGGGCTCGACCGCGTCGCTGCAGCACGC
>JBIIHV010000204.1:0-3360 GCA_044235415.1 Ilumatobacteraceae bacterium
TCGATCGCCGCGCGGGACGAAGCGCCTAGCGGTCCTCGGGTCGGGTGGCCGCGCCCTCCACGACGCGCTCGAGCCTCGCGACGCGCGAACCCTTCACCAGCGCCGCGTCACCCCGCTCCAGCGACGAGAGCACCTCGACCGCGCGCTCGACCCCGACCGCCGCCGCGCCGTACAAGTCGGTGCCGACTGCGACGAGCTCGATGCCCAGCCGGTGCGCGAGCGCGGCCACCGCGCGGTGCGCCACCTCGGGGTGCTCGAGCTCCGCCATCTCCCCCGCGACGAGCACGCGCCGGTGGGCGCCGAGCGCCGCGAGCGTCTCGAGCGCGGCCTGCATCGACGCGGGGTTGGCGTTGTAGCAGTCGTCGATGACCGTGGCTCCGGCCGGCGTGCGGCGCACCTGCATGCGCATCGGCGGCGCCTCCACCGAGCCGATCGCAGCGCCTGCACGGTCCAGCGGCACGCCGAGCACGCCCGCGACCGCGATGGCCGCCAGTGCGTTGTGCGCCATGTGCAGTCCGGGCAGCCCCATCCGCACGGCCACCGGACCCCATGGTGTGCCGACCTCCATCGACGCGCACCCGGCATCGTCCACGGTGCGGGACACCAACCGCACGTCGGCGTCCGCACCGGTGCCGTACGACACCACCGCGCACGGCGCCAGCACGCGCATCGCCGCGACTCGCGGGTCGTCGCCGTTCAGCACCGCCGTGCCGTCCGCGGGCAGCGCCGCGACGATCTCGGCCTTCGCCCGCGCCACGCCATCGATGCCGCCCACGCGCCCGGTGTGCGCCTCGGCCACCGCGGTCACGACGCCCACCGACGGTCGCGCCACGCGGCACAGCCGGTCGATCTCACCGAACCCGCGCATGCCCATTTCCAGCACCATCGCCTCGACGTCGTCGGGCGCGTTGAGGATCGTCACGGGCAGTCCCTGATCGTTGTTGAACGACCGCGGACTCGCCGCCGTGCGCAGGGTCGTGGCGAGCGCTGCGGCCACCAGTTCCTTCGTCGTCGTCTTGCCCACCGATCCGGTGATGCCGACCGTTCGGCCGCCGAGACGCGAATCGAGTTCGCCGCGCGCCCACGCTGCCACCGCGCCGAGTGCGCGCACCGTGTCGTCGACGACGATCGCCGTGCCGCCGTCGGTCGCGCCGCGCGACGAGAGATACGCGGCCGCGCCGCGCGCCAGCGCGTCGGCGACGAAGCCGTGGCCGTCGCGGTCGGCGACGACCGGGACGAACATCTGTCCCCGCTCGACGGAGCGCGAGTCGAACGACGCACCGACGAGCTCGACGTCGGGCCCGACGAGCGTTCCACCCGAAGCGCGCGCGGCGTCCGCAGCCGTGAAGCGCATGCCCGAACCCTACCGACTACCGTTCATCCGGTGGCCGCCGCGCAGCGCACGCACGTCGTCGTCGTGTTCGGCGGCGAGTCGGCCGAGCACGACGTGTCCTGCGTCACCGCCGCGCACGTGCTGCGCGCACTCGACCCGCTGCGCTACCGCGTCACTGCGATCGGCATCGGGCGCTCGGGGCGCTGGACCGTCGCCGACCGTGCGATGGCGGCCCTCGCCGCGGGGCCGTCCGCGATCCCCGAGCGGCTCGACGCCGAGGGCACGCCGACCTCGATCACCACGCTCGTCGGTGACGCTCGGACCGACGAGCGAACGGTGGTGCTGCCCCTGCTGCACGGCCCGCTCGGCGAGGACGGCACCATCCAGGGCGCGCTGGAGCTGGCCAACGTGCCCTACGTGGGCACGGGCGTGCTCGGCAGCGCGGTCGCAATGGACAAGGGCATGGCCAAGCAGGTGCTCGCCGCCAACGGCATCCCGCAGCCGCGCTGGATCTCGCTGCGCGAGGGACAGTGCACGCCGGCCGCGCTCCGTCACGCCGTCGACGAGCTCGGCCTGCCGCTGTTCGTGAAGCCCGCGAACATGGGGTCGTCGGTCGGCATCACGCGCGTCACCAGGGCGGATGACCTGCGCGCAGCGGTCGACGCCGCGCTCGCGTACGACGAGTGGGTGGTGCTCGAGGAGTCCGTGCGCGGCCGCGAGATCGAGGTTGCCGTCCTCGGCAACGAGGAGGCCCGCACCTCGGTGCCCGGAGAGATCGTGCCGAGCCGGGAGTTCTACGACTACGAGGACAAGTACCTCGACGGTGGCGCGCAGCTGATCGTGCCCGCCCAGCTGTCCGCCGAGGAGTCCGACGCCGTGCGGTCGCTCGCGCTCGTCGTGTTCCACACCCTGCGTGCGGAGGGCATGGCCCGCGTCGACTTCTTCTACGAGGAGGGCGGGCGCGGGTTCCTGTGCAACGAGGTGAACACGATCCCCGGTTTCACGCCGATCTCGATGTACCCGAAGCTGTGGCAGGCGAGCGGGCTGACGTACCCGCAGCTGCTCGACGAGTTGATCGCCCTCGCGCTCGCCCGGCACGCGCGGCGCCGCCGCAAGACCGACCGCTAGGCGCGACCCGGGGTTCCGCCGGCTCGGCACACCCCGCCGCGCGCAGCCGGTACAGCTACTGGTTGGCCGGAGGGATGTTGATGACCTGGTTCGGCGCGAGGATCACGTCCTCGCTCGGCCATCCGTTCGCGGCCAACAGTGCCGCGGTGGACACGCAGAACTTCTTGCGGATGCTGAACAGCGAGTCGCCTGGCGACACCTTGTAGGTGCCGGCGGGGCGCGCGTCGCAGCCCGAGCTCGCCGGCTTCGCCGTCGCGTCGGGTGCGATCGGCACCACGGGGTTCAGCACCTGCGCGGTCGGCGGGATGCGCACCGACGTCCCTGCGAACGGCCACTGCTCCGCCGAGACCATGCCGTTCCACGCGAGCAACTCGGCCGTCGAGATGCCGAACAGGTTCGCCACCTTGATCGGTCCGTCGCCCGCACGGATGACGTAGTTCTGCTCGACTCCCACGGCGCCGATCGGCAGCGTGGTCTGCACCACGGGGATGGTCGACACCAGCGGCGGGATCGTCTGGAAGTTGGTCGGGCCGATGTTCACCATCGTCGTGGCAGAGGTGAACGTAGAGGACGAGCACGACGCGAGCGCCGCCGACGCACCCAACACGAGCACGGCGTGCACCGTCGCCCGACGTGCGGTCCGGTCGCCGGAAGATCCTCGCCAGGGGCGTCGCATGACCGCTTCAGCGTACGCCAGCACACTCCCCCGGGCGCGGCAGGCCGGCGCGGCTAGGCGAGCGGCCGATCCATCGGAGCCACGGGGAACGGCAGCGAGGACGAACCCATCAGGAACCCGTCGACGGCGCTGGCACACGCACGCCCCTCGGCGATCGCCCACACGATGAGGCTCTGTCCGCGGCCCATGTCGCCGGCTGCGAACACGCCGGGCACCGACGTGC
>JBIIHV010000032.1:0-10856 GCA_044235415.1 Ilumatobacteraceae bacterium
ACCGTGTCGCGCACGAAACTGTGGATCGGCGGGTCGTTCGTCGAGGCCCTGAGCGGCAAGACGTTCGATTCGGTCAACCCGCGAGACGGAGGGCTCATCGCACGCGTCGCCGAGGGCGACGCCGCCGACGTCGACCGTGCGGTCGCCGCGGCGCGCCGCTGCTTCGACTCAGGTGCGTGGAGCGAGATGGCCCCGCTCGACCGCAAGAACGTCATGCTGCGCTGGGCCGCGCTCATCCGTGAGCACGCCGAGGAGCTGGCGATCCTCGAGACCATGAACTGCGGCAAGCCGATCAGCGACTCGCTCAACGTCGACGTGGCGTCGTGCGCGAACAACGTGCAGTGGTACGCCGAGACCATCGACAAGCTGTACGGCGAGGTCGCCCCGGTGCCGCGAGACTCCATCGCCATCATCGAGCGCGAGCCGATGGGCGTCGTCGGCGCGGTGGTGCCGTGGAACTACCCGCTCATCATCACGTCCTGGAAGGTGGGCGCCGCGCTCGCGGCCGGCAACTCGGTCGTGCTGAAGCCGGCGGAGCAGTCGCCGCTGTCGGCGCTGTTGTTCGCCGAGCTCGGCACGCAGGCGGGCCTCCCCGACGGCGCGCTCAACGTCGTCACCGGCTTCGGTCCGACCGCGGGTGCGGCCCTCGGCCGCCACATGGACGTGAACAAGCTGGCGTTCACCGGTTCCACCGAGGTCGGAAAGTACTTCCTCAGGTACGCGGCCGAGAGCAACGCCAAGGCCGTGTCGCTCGAGCTGGGCGGCAAGACGCCGCACCTCGTGCTCGACGACTGCCCGGACCTCGCCGCAGCGGCGAGCGCGATCGCGTGGGGCGTGTTCTACAACGCCGGCCAGACCTGCCACGCGGGTACCCGCGTGCTGGTCGACTCGCGCGTCGAGGACGAGCTCCTCGAGCGGGTGCGCGAGGTGTCGCGGTCGATCATGCCGGGGGACACCTACGACCCGTCGACGGCGATGGGGACGATCGTCGACCGCACCCAGTTCGACCGCATCAACGAGTACATCAAGGTCGGCCGCGACGAGGGCGCGAAGCTCCACACCGGGGGCGAGCCGGTCGAGCCGGTCAAGGGCGGCGTCTTCATCCCGCCGACGATCTTCCAGGGCGTCACGCCGGGCATGCGCATCGAGCGCGAGGAGATCTTCGGGCCGGTCCTCGCCTCCGTCCGCGTCGATGGCGTCGAGGAGGCCGTGCGGGTCGCCAACGACACCCAGTACGGCCTCGGCGCCGCGGTGTGGACCCGGGACGTGAGCCGCGCCCACCGCATCGCCCGCCAGCTGCGCGCCGGCACGGTGTGGGTGAACACCTTCGACCGCAGCAGCATCACGACCCCGTTCGGCGGGTTCAAGCAGTCGGGCACGGGCCGCGACCGCTCGCTGCACTCGATCGAGGGCTACACCAACCTGAAGACGACCTGGATCCAGCTGTAGGGGAGGCCGGAGTGCGCTGCGCATTCATCGGACTGGGCAACATCGGCAGGCACCTGGCGTCGAGCCTCGTGCGCGCGGGGCACGACGTCGCGGTGCACGACCTCGACGAGCAGGCTGCGGCGCCGATCGTGGCGAAGGGCGCCACGTGGGCGCCGACGATCGCGGAGGCCTGTCGTGGCCGGGAGACGGTGTTCACGTGCCTCCCGTCGCCGAGGGCGATCGACGCGGTGGTCGCCGGTCCGGGCGGCGTGCTCGAGTCGCTCGCGGGCACCGGTGCGGCGTGGGTCGACATGAGCACGAACGACCAGTCCGAGACCCTGCGCCTCGGTGCGCTCGCCGCGGCGAAGGGCGTCGGTGTGCTCGAGTCTCCGGTGACCGGCGGCGTGCACAAGGCGGCGCACGGGGACATCACGGTCCTCGTCGGCGGCGACGAGGCGCTGTTCGGGTCGCGCAGGGAGGTGCTGGCGGCGATGGGCAACCCCGTGCTGTACATCGGTCCGCTCGGCAAGGCCGCGGTGATCAAGGTGATCACGAACATGCTGGCGTTCATCCACCTCGTGGCCGCGGGCGAGGCGCTGATGCTCGCCAAGCGGGGCGGTCTCGACCTCGCGACGGCGTTCGAGGCCATCAGGAACTCCTCGGGCAACAGCTTCGTGCACGAGACGGAGAGCCAGGTGATCCTCAACGGCTCGTACAACATCAACTTCACGATGGACCTCGCGTTGAAGGACCTCGGTTTCGCGATGTCGATGGGCCGCGACACCGGGGTGCCCCTCGACCTCGCGGGCATGACCTACCAGACGTTCATCCGCGCCAAGGAGGCCTACGGCGGGGGGGCGTGGTCGTCGCAGGTCGTGAAGCTGCTGGAGGATGCGCTGGGTACCGACCTGCGCGCCCCCGGCTTTCCGGCAGAGCTGGAGTAGCCGGGCAACAATACGATGGTCCGCGGGATGGGGGAGACGAAGCGCACGAGGCGGGAGCTGGCGGCGGCGTTCCGCTGGGCCGCGCGGTTCGGCCTGCACGAGTCGACCGCGAACCACTTCAGCGCCGCGGTGTCGGACGACGGCCAGGAGTTCCTGATCAACCCGCGCGGCGCGCACTTCTCGCGCGTCCGCGCCTCCGACCTCGTCAAGGTGCGCTCCCGCGACCTCGCCGATGACCCGATGGACCACGACGTCGACCCGACCGCGTGGATCCTGCACGGCTACCTGCACCGCAACGTTCCGCGCGCCCGCTGCATCCTCCACACCCACATGCCGCACGCGACCGCGCTGGCGTGCCTGTCGGGCTTCGAGTTCCTCATGCTCGACCAGAACGCGTGCCGCTTCCACGGACGCATCGCCTACGACCGCGACTATGCGGGCATGGCCCTCGACCCGACCGAGGGCGAGCGCGTCGCGTCGCTGCTCGGCGACCGCCACGACGTGCTGTTCCTCGGCAACCACGGCGTGATCGTCGTCGGCGAGACGGTCGCCCAGGCCTTCGACGAGCTGTACTACCTCGAGCGCGCCTCGCAGCTCCAGGTGCTGGCGCTGTCGACCGGACGGCCGCTGCAGCTCGTCCCCGACGAGGTCGCAGCGCTCGCGTGCACGCAGTGGCGCGAGTACCCGGAGTTCGCCGACCTGCACATGTCGGCGCTGATGGAGATCCTCGACGACGAGGAACCGGAGTACAGGAGGTAACGCGATGTCGCGCATCGATGCGGTCGAACTGCACCCCCGCCACGTCTCGGCGACGTGGAGCGATGGGCGCGCGAGCACGTTCCACTACGTGTGGCTGCGCGACAACTGCCCGCAGCTGCGCCACGCACAGACGGGGCACCGGGTCGTGGAGACGTCGTCGATCCCGCTCGACATCCGTCCGACCGCGGCGGTGGCCGCTGCCGAGGGTGGGATCGAGGTGACGTGGGCCGACGGCCACGTGTCGTCGTTCCCCGCCGAGTGGCTGTCGCGCCACGACTACTCCAACGGCGCGAGCCGCCGGCGCGACGAGCCGAACCTCTGGGATGGCACGTACGCGCCGAAGGTGGCCCGCATCTCGCACCAGCAGCTGCTGGACGACCCGAAGGCGCTGGTGGGCTGGATCCGGGCGTTCAAGCGCGACGGCGTCGCGTTCATGACGGGCATGCCGAACACGGAGGGGACCGTCGCCGAGGTGGGCGAGCGGCTGGGACGCGTGCGCGACACCAGCTGGGGCCGCGTGTTCGACGTGAAGTCGATCGCGAACGCGAACTCGGTCGCCTACACGAGCCTGCCCCTCGTGCTGCACACCGACGAGGGCTACCGCGACCCGGCACCGACGGTCCAGCTGCAGCACTTCCTCGTCAGCGAGGCCGAGGGCGGCGACGCCACGCTCGTGGACGGGTTCCGGGTGGCCGACGAGCTGCGCAGGACGGCGCCCGACAAGTTCCGGCTGCTGTGCGAGACCGAGCTGGACTTCGAGTTCGTCGACTCGGACATCGTGCTCCAGAACCGTGCGCCCCTGATCGAGCTGGACACGGCCGGGGAGGTCCGTGCGGTCCGCTTCTCCAACCACTCGTGCCAGCCCTTCCTGCTCGCGCCGGACCGGATGGAGGCGTTCTACGACGCCTACACGGCCTTCGGTGCGATGCGCGAGGACCCGCGCTTCCGCATCCAGGTGCCCATGGGCGCGGGCGAGATGTACATGGTGAACAACCGGCGCGTCATGCACGGTCGCACGGGGTTCACCAAGGGCGGCAACCGCCACCTGCAGTCGTGCTACATCGAGCTCGACGAGCTGTACGGCCGCCTGGCGATCCTGGAGCGGGCCGTCGGCGCATGACCGTCTGGCCGAGGGGCCGGGGGAGGGAGTGGACATGAAGGCTGCCGTGTGCAGGGAGTTCGGCGCGCCGTTGCGCATCGAGGAGCTGTCGCTCGCCGCGACCGGCCCGGGCGAGGTGCGGGTGAGGATCGCCGCGGTGGCGATCTGCCACAGCGACATCTCGTACATCGACGGCGCCTGGGGCGGCTCGCTTCCGGCCGTCTACGGCCATGAGTGCGCGGGCACGGTCGACGAGGTCGGCGAGGGCGTCACCACCGTGCGCCCGGGCGACACCGTCGTCGTGACGCTGATCCGCTCGTGCGGCCACTGCCATGGGTGCAGCATGGGTCGCCCCGTCACGTGCTCGACGCAGTTCCGGCTCGATGCCGAGACACCGCTGCGCGATGCCGACGGCAAGCCGGTCGCGCAGGTCATGCGCACGGGCGGCTTCGCCGAGCAGGTGCTCGTCCACGAGTCGCAGTGCGTGGCGATCCCCGCGCGCGTGCCGTCGGCCTCGGCGGCGCTGCTGGCGTGCGGCGTCATCACGGGCTTTGGTGCGGTGACGAACACCGCGAAGATCCCCGCCGGCAGCCACGTCGTCGTGATCGGCACGGGTGGCGTGGGGCTGAACTCCATCCAGGGCGCTCGCGTCGCGGGTGCACGCACCGTGGTCGCGGTCGACATCTCGGCGTCGAAGGTCGATGCGGCGAGGCGCTTCGGCGCGACGCACGGGGTCGTCTCGTCCTCGGAGGATGTCGCCGCGCGGGTGCTCGAGATCACCGGTGGCCATGGCGCCGACTATGTCTTCGTCACGGTCGGTGCGAAGGCGGCGTTCGACTCGTCGTACGGTCTGCTGGCCAAGGCCGGATCGGTCGTGCTCGTGGGCATGCCGGCGTCGGGCGTGATGTCGGAGATCGACCCCGGCACGATGGCGGCCTACAGCCAGAACATCCTCGGCTCCAAGATGGGCTCCGCCAGGATCCAGGTGGACATCCCCAACCTCGTCGACCTCTACGGCCAGGGCCGCGTCCTGCTCGACGAGCTCGTGACGAAGACCTATCCGCTGGAGGAGATCAACGAGGCGATCGCCGCCGTGAAGCGCGGCGAGGCCCTCCGCAACGTCGTGGTGTTCTGACGTGAAGGTCGCCGGCATCGAGACGTTCGTCGTCGGCAACCCGCCGCCGAGGCACGGCGGGCGCTACTTCATCTTCGTCAAGCTCGTCACCGACACGGGCGTCACCGGCATCGGCGAGATCTACACGGCGACCTACTCGCCGCACCTCGTCGCGCAGATGGCGGTCGAGGTGGCGGAGCGCCACGTGATCGGGCGCGAGCCGTGGCGCATCGAGGCCATGACCCGCGAGGTCTACGGCCGCGGCTATTCGCTGCGCCCCGACCTCACCACTGGCGGCATCGTCAGCGGCCTCGAGATGGCGATGTGGGACATCTGCGGCAAGGAGGCCGGCAAGCCCGTCCACGAGCTGCTGGGGGGACGCGTGCACGAGCGCCTGCGCTGCTACACGTACCTCTACCCACCGTCCGACGTCGACGTGTACGCCGACCACCCCGTGTACAGCGATCCCGATGCTGCGGCTGAGGCGGCGGTGCGCGCGGTCGAGCAGGGGTTCACCGGCGTCAAGTTCGACCCGGCGGGCCGCTACACGGTCTACGACGGTCGCCAGCCGGCGCTCGAGGCGATCGACCGCTCGGAGAAGATGGTGCGCGCGGTGCGCGAGGCGGTCGGAACCCGCGCCGACATCCTGTTCGGCACGCACGGCCAGTTCACCGCGTCGGGTGCGATCCGGCTCGCGCGCAGGCTCGAGCCGTACGACCCGCTGTGGTTCGAGGAGCCGGTCCCGCCGGACAGTCCGGACGAGATGGCCAAGGTCGCGCGCGCGACGAGCATCCCGATCTCGGCGGGCGAGCGGCTGACGAGCAAGTACGAGTTCCACCGCCTGCTGTCGACGGGCGCGGCGTCGATCATCCAGATGAACCTCGGCCGGTGCGGCGGCCTGCTCGAGGCGAAGAAGATCGCGGGCATGTGCGAGGTGTTCCACGCCCAGCTCGCGCCGCACCTCTACTGCGGCCCGGTCGTCGGCGCGGCCAACATCCAGCTCGCCGCGTGCTCGCCGAACTTCCTCATCCTCGAGAGCATCCAGCGCTGGGACGGATTCCACGCGAGGATCCTCAAGAAGCCGATCCGATTCGAGGACGGGTTCGTCATCCCGTCGGACGAACCGGGGCTCGGCGTCGAGCTCGACGAGGATGTGGCGCGCGCGCATCCCTACACGGGCGCGCAGCTCGGCCTCGAGATGGGCGAGACCCCCGCGGTCCTGCAGTAGCCCGGGGCGCCGTGGCCGTCGCGCGCCCGCTGTGGAGCGAGGCCGGCGACGGAATCCGGCGGCCCGCGCTCGAGGGAGACCTCGAGGTCGATGTCGCCATCGTCGGTGCGGGCTTCAGCGGACTGTGGGCGGCGCGCGAGCTGCTCACGTGCGAACCGTTGCTGCGCGTGGCGGTGCTGGAGGCGCGCGAGGTGGGATTCGGCGCCAGCGGGCGCAACGGCGGATGGTGCAGCGGCGACCTGCCGGTGACGCTCGACGAACTCTCGGAGCAGGTCGGGCGCGATGCGGCGCTGCGCCTGCAACGCGAGGCGTTCGCGGCGGTGGATGGCGTCGGTCAGGCGGCTATCGACGACGGCATCCAGTGCGACTGGGCCAAGGAGGGCAGCCTCGTCGTGGCCAGCAACCCCGCGCACGTGGAGCGGCTCCGGGCTGCGGAGGCTGCGTGGCGCCGGCACGGCGTGGGGCCCGACGACGTCAGGTTCGAGCCGCCCGACGCGGTCGCGGCGCGCGTGCGCACCGCCGAGGTGCACGGCGGACTGTTCAACGCGCATTGCGCGGTGCTGCACCCCCGCAAGCTGGTCGACGGCCTCGCCCGGGCGGTCGAGGCGCGCGGAGGGACGATCCACGAGCGCACGCCCGTCGACGCCGTCGCACCCGGCGTGCTGCAGGCGCCACGGGGGCGCGTCCATGCGGGGAAGATCATCCGCGCGACCGAGGCGTACGGCGGCCGTGACCGGAGGTTCGTCCCCTTGTACTCGCTGATGGTGGCGACCGGGCCGTTGCCCCCGTCGTCGTGGGACGAGATCGGATGGGCGCGTCGGGTGGCGGTCGCCGACGGACGCAACATGGTGACGTATGCGCAGCGCACGGCCGACGGCCGGATTGCGTTCGGTGGACGGGGCGCGCCCTATCACCTCGGGTCGCGGGTGCGCGACCGGTTCGACGCGGTGGCCCGCGTGCACCGGCGTCTCGCTGCGGCGATCCGCGACCTGTTTCCCGCCGCGTCGGGCGTGGCGATCACGCACGAGTGGGGTGGCGCGCTTGCGGCGCCGCGCGACTGGCGGGCGCGCGTCGTGCGCACGGACGACGGGGTCGCGGTGGGCGGCTACGTCGGCGACGGCGTGGCCCTGTCGTACCTGGCGGGTCGCGCGGCCGCGCACGCGGTGCTCGACGACGGGCACGAGGTGCTCGGCTCGCCGCTGCTCGGCCGGTCCGGTCCGCGCTGGGAGCCCGAGCCGCTGCGCTGGGCGGGCATCAACGGCCTGCTCGCGCTCACGTCGCTCGCGGACGGGGTCGAGGCGCGGACCCGCCGTCCGGCCCGGCGCCTGCTCGCCGTGCGCGACGCATTCCTCTGACCCGAAACGCAGCCGTCACGCGCATGGCACGCGCCGACACGCAGCGTTCACGACCGTTCCGCCCCCCCGCAATGTCGGCGTAACAGTCGTTCGGCACGGTCCGTGGCGGAGCGCCGCACCGGGCGGCGCCCGGACGACAGGAAGGAACGACGATGAACATCGACGGCATCTGGAGCACCGCGGGCAACGCGTGGCTTCTGGTCTCCGCGGCACTCGTGCTGTTCATGACACCGGGTCTCGCCCTCTTCTACGGGGGTCTGGACCGCGGGCGGAACCTCGCGAACATGATGATGATGAACTTCTGGTGCCTGCTCGTGGTGCCGGTGCTCTGGGTGGTGCTCGGCTTCTCGCTTGCGCAGGTGCCGTTTGACGCCGGATGGATCGGCGGCCTCGACCACGCGTTCATGCGCGGGCTCGGGGTGACCGGAGACGACGGCGGCTTCAACCTGATGGTGGTGGCCTTCCTCGGGATGTTCGCAGTGATCACGCCTGCGCTCATCTCGGGTGCCGTCGCGGGGCGCATGCGTTTCCGCGCATGGGCCATCTTCGTGCCGGTGTGGGTGCTGCTGGTGTACGTGCCGGTGTTCAAGTGGATCTACGGGGGTTGGCTCGGGTCGCGCGGGTCGCTCGACTTCGCGGGCGGCACGGCCATCCACGTCAACGCCGGCATCGCGGCCCTCGCGTGCGTGCTGGTGCTGGGGCGCCGCCGCACGTTCCCCGACCGCGTGCCCGCACCGCACTCGCTGCCGCTCGTCATGATCGGCGCGGGAATCCTGTGGTTCGGCTGGTTCGGCTTCAACGCCGGGTCGGCACCTGCGGCCCTCGCCAGCATGGGCACCGCCATCCAGGCGTTCATGAACACGTTCCTCGCCGCTGCGAGCGGCGGCCTCGCCTGGCTGGCGGTGGACGCGTTGCGCGGCCGCAAGGCGACGAACGTCGCTGTGGCGTCGGGCATCGTGGCCGGTCTGGTCGCGGTCACGCCGGGCGCCGGCTACGTGACGGGCATGTCGGCCATCGCCATCGGCCTCGTGGCCGGTGCGGTCTGTCCGCTTGCGGTCGGCCTCAAGGCGCGGCTCGGCTACGACGATGCGCTCGACGTGATCGGCGTGCACTTCGTCGCCGGCCTGCTCGGGTCCCTGTTCGTCGGCGTGTTCGCGGATCCCGCGTACTTCGGCGCCTCGCACAAGGCGGGCCTGCTCGCGGGTGGCGGAGCGTCGCTCCTGCTCGAGCAGCTGATCGCGAACGGTGCGGTCATCGTCTACTCGTTCGTGGTGACGGCGCTGATCATGCTGGCGTTGAAGGCGACGATCGGCGTGCGTACGGCCGAGGGGTCGGAGGACGCAGGCCTCGACGCGGCCGAGCACGGCGAGCACGCCTACGTGGCGGACTGATCCGCATCCTTTCGCATCGGGTCCGTCCCGTCGGCTGGGGGCCGGCGGGACGGACCCAGTCACGGGTTTCGGCAGGATGGGCGTTTCGTGGCAAAGTGGCGCATGACGGAAAACTCCACGACTCCCGGAGCCGCCTCGTCCATCGTCACCATCGTGCTGGCGCTGGTGTCGTTGGTGGTCGCGCCGGTGTTCATGTTCTTCCAGTTCCTGGTCCTGTGGGACGACACCGCGGAGAGGTGGCTCGTCCTCCTGGTGTTCGGGCTGCTCGGGCTCGCTGCCGCCGCCATTCCCGTCACCGCGTTCCGCCGAGCGCGCCGCGCGACGTCATCCGGCGGCGGAATCGCGACGGTGGCGAAGGTTGTCGCGTACCTCGCGTTTGCGTTCCTCGTGCTCGGGGAACTGATCCTCGTGTCCATGGTCGTCGGCGGTTAGCCAGTCGCCTCGCGGTTCCGCGCGTTGACCCACGCGGACGTGACGGATCAGGAGGCGACGTCGACGACGTCCGTCGTCATGCCCCCGGCGCCGATGCGGTGCAGCGCCCAGCGGGGTGCGTGCGGCACCGGCACGAGCCGCGGACCCGAGGAGTCGAAGCCGTAGGCGCTCGACGGACAGACGAAGAGCGGCGCACCACCGATGGTCGAACGGTGCGCCTGATGGGCGTGGCCGTGCAGCACCGCGACGGGTCGACGCCGCTCGCAGACTGCGGCGAGCCCCGCGGCTGCGCGGTCGTCCAGTCTGATCTGGTCGAACATCGCGTCGCCGATGTCGACCGACGGGTGGTGCAGCGCGATGAGCGAGCCGGGGTGCGCGGCGAGCTGTCCGTCGAGCCATTCGAGCTGCGCGTCGTCGATCGTGCCGGCGACCATGCCGGGCCGCGACGAGTCCAGGACGACCACGTGCACGTCGCCGACGTCGACGGCGTAGTCGAGCCGGTCGCCGCGCATCGGCACGCCGAAGAGCGCGGCGAGCCGAGATGGATCGTCGTGGTTCCCCGAGCAGGGGAGGATCACGACCGGGGAGTGCGCGACGGCAGCCGCGACCTCGGCGTACTCGTCCTCCGAGCCGGTCTTCGCCGCGATGTCGCCGGTCAGGAGGATGGCGGCGGCCCGCTGGCCGGCGTCACGGACCGCCGCTTCGAGGTTGGCCCGTGGCGTCGTCCCCGCCGGTGCCGGAGCGCCCGCCGCAGGAACGTGGGGATCGGAGATCTGCGCGATCGCGGTCTCCATGGATTGCGACCATAGCGACCGCACGGCGCGCGCCGCGCGGGCACCGTCGTGTTCGCATCCTCGGGCAGAATGAACCCGTCATGGTCGCCGGCTTGCTCGCGTCGCTGCGCATGCGGCAGTGGATGAAGAACCTGCTGGTGCTCGCCGCGCCGGCTGCCGCCGGTGCGCTCGACGCGCGTTGGCCAGCGGTTCTCGCCGCGACCGCGGTCTTCTGTGCCGCATCGTCGGCGGTCTACCTCGCGAACGACGTGGCGGATGTGGAGGCCGACCGTGCCCATCCGGTCAAGTCGGGGCGTCCAGTGGCGAGCGGTG
>JBIIHV010000205.1:0-3323 GCA_044235415.1 Ilumatobacteraceae bacterium
AGGGCTTGGATCGTGCTCGTGCTTGCTCTGAAGTCCTCGTGTGCCGTGCACCGTTGACAACCGATTTCTGGTGGCCATAGCGGCGGGGTCACACCCGTTCCCATTCCGAACACGGAAGTTAAGTCCGCCAGCGCCGATGGTACTTGGGGGAAGACCCCCTGGGAGAGTAGGTCGCCGCCAGAATTGATCTCGACCAGGAGCCCCCGTGAGGGGGCTTTTGGCGTTTCTGGGCGTAGCATCCCGCGAATGCCCGAAGAGCGTCGACGTCGTGACGCTGGGCCGCGGGCGGGAAGCCCTCGGAAGAAGGGTAGTCGCACCGCTGAGGGTCGCCCTGGCGCCAACCGTGCCAAACCGGCTCGCCCTCGTTCGTCCGGAGGATCTCACGCTGGTCGCCCGCGCCCCTCGGAAGGGTCGAAGTCGGGTCGCCCGCGCCCCTCGGAAGGGTCGAGGTCGGGTCGCCCGCGCCCCTCGGAAGGGTCGAGGTCGGGTCGCCCGCAATCCTCCGGCGGTTCTCGGGGTATCCGACGCCCCTCTGATGGAGGCAGGGATGTTCGGTCGGACGGAACGTCTGGCCCGCGGGGTGCAGCACCGCGGGGAGTCGGACAACGTCCAGCTCGTTCGAGTTCCGACGGCCCGCGGGTGTCCGCGAGACGTCGGGACGACTCGCGGGCTGCTCGTCCCGAAGCGGGCGGTCGAGTGCGCGCCGGTGGCGATCGTCCGTCCTCCGGCGCTCGGGGGCGTACCGGTGGTGGGCGGTCTTCCAGCACTGGAGAGACGGGCCGGGGCCGCGGATCGCGTCCAGTACGTTCGGGAGAGTCCCGTCGCACGGTGGACACACCTGCCCCGCTGACTGAAGCGGACAGGCGGCGTGCAGCGATCAAGGCGGTCCGGGTAGCCCGGGCCGACGGACCTGCGCCGCGCGCGGAGCCCGCGCCACAGACGGCTGAGCGGTGGATCGATGAGGGCCCGGCACGGACCCGCCGACCCTCTCCGGGCGCCGAAGAGGGGCGCCGCACCCGTGGTCGCGATGAACCATCGGCGGCGGCACTTGCGGCCGTCGAGGACCGTGCGGGGAGCGCGATTCGTCTCGATGTCGGCGAACGGCGGGCAGGCCGCATGGTCGCGGTCGTCGCGCGCGGGCTCGACGCATTCGAGTCGGAGCGGTGGCGCGACGCCTCCGCGATCCTCGGCCCGGCCGCACGGCAGGTGCCGTCCTCGGGCTTCATCCAGGAGATCCTCGGACTCTCCCTCTATCGACAGCAGCGCTGGTTGCTCGCGGCCCAGCACTTGGAGAACTCCCGACGGATGCTGGGGACGGTCGCGAATCACGCGGTGCTCGCTGATTGCTACCGCGCGCTGCGCCGCTGGAATTTCGTGGACGCCCTGTGGGACGAGCTCAGGATCACCGCCCCGGATCCTGACACCGTTGCGGAGGGGAGGATCGTCGCCGCGTCATCCCTCGCCGACCGGGGGAACCTGCCTGCCGCCATCGCGCTGCTCGAGGGAGCGCCGACGGCGCCGAAGCGGGTGTCGGAGCGCCATGTCCGCACCTGGTACGTGCTGGGGGACCTCCACGACAGGGCCGGAAACCCCCTCAGTGCGCGCAAATTCTTCGCCAGGGTCGTGTCGCACGACATCCGATTCGCCGACGCGCGCGAGCGGCTCGCAATGCTGGGCGGCTAGCCGCTCAAGTCGGGCAGAACTCGCGGATCACAGGTCCTGTGAGCAGCTTCGGTGTGAAGAAGGTCGATTTCGGCGGCATGAGGAGCCCCTCGGTCGCAGTGCGGAGAATCTCGGGAACCGAGACCGGACGGATGAGGACAACCCCCGTCGCGCCTTCGCCGAGTCGTGCCACGGCCTCGGCGTAGCCGTGCTGGTACGAGACAACAGCACCGGACCCCTCGAGCGCCGCCTCCAACCTCGCGCTGTCGAGATCGCGCACACCCGCAAACCGCCCCGCGCGCGGTGTCAACCACGTCGCATCTCCTCCCGGAGCAACGAAGCACAGCGATCCGCGGTCCAGCATCTCCGCGAGCAGGTCCGATCGGGCGGCTCCCGCCGGTTTCGTATCGAACCACTGCGAGAGCCGTTCGATGAGATCCTCCGTCGCGGGGGACGAGTACACACGGTGGATCGCAGCGACACTGAGGCTCGGTTCCGCCAACTCGGCGACATAGGTGAGCACCAGCGTCGCGGCCCCCGCAACGTCCCCAGTTGAGCCACTGACCTCGTCCCGGTAGGCACGTGAAATCGAATAGCGGTGGTGGCCGTCGGCGATCAGGACGGGTTCCGCCGCCACGGCGGTAGAAATCGCGGCGATGCGGCGCGGGTCGTCCACCCGTTCGAACCGGTGGTGCACTCCCTCGGCGGTGACGACCTCGCCGACGAGCTCGGCCCGCTCGGCGAGCAATCCGGCGAGGCCGCGGCGAAGCGAAAGGCCCCAGACCGGGGAGAGGTTCGCCCTGGTCGCCCGCGTGAGGTCGAGTCGGTCGGTGGAGTCCTTCGGGGTGGTTCGCTCGTGGGGGAGCACCTCGGCTGAGCCGGAATCGACGACCTCGAGCGCGCCGAGGACGCCGGAGGTCTCCCTCCTCCGGCCGAGGTCGTCGGTGAACGCCATCCGATAGATCGTGAACGTCGGCACCCGGTCGCGCACGAACGTCCCGTCCTCCGTCCATGCAGCGAGCAGATCCGCCGCCCCGTGATACCGGTCCCCGTCGGTCCCCGCGGGCACGTCGATGTGGACGATGTTCCGTCCGTTCGATGCAGCCAGACGGTCCCGCTGCGTGCGGTTGATGACGTCGTACGGCGGGGCGACGACGTCGGCGAGCGGAAGGGACGGGGCGTACCGGAGTGCGCGGAAAGGTTCGAAGCGGGGCACACTGACAGTGTGACACCCCGCGGCGCCGTTGCATGCGACGTGGACGGGGTGGTCTGGCTGTCAGGCTCGCCGCTGCCGGGTGCCGTCGAGGGGCTGGAGTTGCTTCGCTCGTCGGGGTTCGAGGTGTGGTTCGTGACCAACAACTCCTCGATGACCCACGAGTCGCTCGACCTGCGTTTTCGCCGGGCAGGGATCGAGACGGGGGGGCGGTTGCTCACCTCGTCCGATGCCGCGGCGACGATGCTGCGTGCCGGGGATTCGGTGCTGGTCGGTGGCGAGGATGGGGTGCTCGAGGCGCTGGCGTTGCGGGGCTGCGACTCGGTGCGGATCGAGGATGTCCTGTCCGGGTCGGACCGCTCGTGGTTCGATGCCGTGGTCGTCGGCATCCACCGGTCATTCGACTATGGAGGTTTGTCTCTGATGTCGCGACACATCAGGGCGGGGT
>JBIIHV010000033.1:0-10839 GCA_044235415.1 Ilumatobacteraceae bacterium
TCCGCCGTCGCGTTCGCTGCCGTCGCCGTGATCTGCGGCTATCGCGGCTCTGCGGCCAGCGGATGGACGATGTACCTCGACGAGGTGTTCCTCGAGCAGGCGCTGTTCCCCGATCCCCAGCGGAGCGGGCTGCGCGACGCCCTCGACCCGCTCGCGCTGTTCCGGTCGTTTTCCGGCTACCTGCACGTCGTGGTGCGCACCGGGGCGGCGGTCTTCTCGGCGTTGCCGCTCGCATGGTGGCCAGCGCTCGTGTTCGCGGCGACCACGCTCGCGTGGGCCGCATGCGGCGCTGCAATCGCCTGGGCGGTGCGCGGCGCCACGGGGTCGAGCGGCGCCGGCACACTCGCCGCGGCGGCCTTTGCGCTCTCGCCGTTCGCCAACATCATCCTGCTCGGCCAGCTGAACGCCCTGCAGTGGCCGATGCTCGCGACCGCAACGGTGGTCGTCGCCAGCGGCACGCGACCGGTCACGCGTCGCGGCTGGATCGCGCTCGGCGCGTTCCTCGCGGTGCTGTCACTGAATGCGGCGCTCGCGGCGCTGGTCGTGGCGATGCTCGCGATCCGGTGCGTGCGCGCTCCTCGTCGCGACCTCGGGCTGCTGCTCGCAGCGGGGGTCCCGTTCGTGCTGCAGGTGGGCGCCTACCTCAGCCAGGCCGCGCGAACGGCGGTGTCCGAGCCCGCCACGGCGCAGTTCGGCGAGCTGTCGCACGCCCTGCAAACCGTCGTGCCGTCGGCGCTGCGCAAGGGGTACGGGGTCGACCCGACCGCGTGGCAGGCAGTCATCGCGGCGGCATGGTGGGTCGTCGTCGTCGCAACCTTCGTGGTGCTGCTGCGCCGTGCCGGCACACGCGCGAGGGTGCGCATCGGCGCGCTGCTCGGCGCCGGCGCCGTCTTCCTCGTCGTGAGCATCGTGCTGAACGGCGGGCTCAACCACCACTACCTCGCGGTGCCGACCACGTGCCTCGTGGTCGCCGGCGTCGATGCGGCCGCGTCGGTGCGCCGCGTCGTGCCGGCGATGGCGTTCGTGATCGCGTTCGTCTTCTCGTCGGCGACGCTGTGGCCGCGCACCCTGCAGGATTCGTTCTTCGAGCAGCCGCCCATCCACGACTGGCGCGCCGCGCTGTCCGATGCGAGGCTCCAGTGCGAGCGGACGGACGACCCGGTGACCGTGTTCCGCACGACGCGGCCGTTGCGCATCCCCTGCTCGCACCGCTGACCCGGTGGACGGATGCCGCGACCGGTCGGTACCCTTCAGGCGTCAGTCGCGGGTGTAGTTCAGTGGCAGAACATCAGCTTCCCAAGCTGAGAATGCGGGTTCGATTCCCGTCACCCGCTCTCGCGACTATCGCCTCATTGTTCTACGGATGTCCGTAGCACGCCCCCTCGGTGGGAATGCTCTGCTGGTACGTCACGGTTATCGGCCTGCTTTTCGCGACGGCCGAGTACGTACCGCTGTATTGCTTGGCGTTCGTGACCTGCGCAACGACACTCGCGGTACCGCTCACCAGCACACAATCACCGCGATTCTTCTTCACCGCCACGAGACCGCGACCCTTTGCCGACAGGCGGACCCTGCCATCGTTCTCGATCCACGATGGGAAGTACACGGACGTCGAGGACAGTGGCACCATGACGGAGACGTCGGCATATCGCTTCCTGGGTGTCACCGTGATCTCGATGGTGCAGGACGTCGTCGCGTCCGTAATGAGGATGGTGGTGGGTGTCGTGGCGCAATCACCCTTGGCGAGAGCGGTGATCTTCATCCCCCCGGTCGGGATCGGAGCGAACGGCGTGGCGCTCACCGGTGGCGCACCAACGACGGTCAGTGCGGCCCCGAGGAGGATTCCGAGTGGTCGTTTCATCACTTTCCCTCCAGGTGATGCGTGGGCTCAGATGGAGGGTACCTCGGCAGAGGTTGCTTGTCGCAGCGTCTCTTCGTTGGCAATGCTGCCACGCGATGGCTGGGGCGAGAGTAACGGAACGGTAGGCCATTGACGTCCCACGCCGAGGAGGCGGGTTCGATTCCCGTCACCCGCTCCAGTCGCTTCGTTCCTCGCGCCGATCACCCCGCCGACAGCTCGAGCCTGAAGCCGTCCCCGGCACGGGACACGACCGCCACGCGGACACCCTCCACCTCGACCGACTCACCCGCCGCGCGCGGCGCGTCGAAGAACGTCGTGTGGCCGACGGCTGGATCGAGCGGATCCGCCGGCACCACGCGCACCGGGCCGAAACCCGACTCGACCGACGAGTCGACCGTATAGACCAGTACCCCTTCCTTGCGGATGCCCGCATCGAGCCCGGTAGCGGTGCGCGCCTCCGCCACCAGCGCGCGCGTCGGACCCAGCGCCACCACAACCGCCTTTGGCCCGCCGACGGTGCCGATCGGCGTCAGCACAACCGGCACCGACGCGGACGGTGGCGCCGCGAGGCACGTGATCTGGTCGTCGTCGAGCCACCCCAGCACCCATCGCTCCCACGCCAACAATCCCGGCGCATTCGAGTCGAGGCTGGAGAGGCCCATGTACCCGAACTCACCGGTGTACGGGAGCCCCTCTCCCCCCTCGAACGCATAGAGATCGGGGAGGCCGAGGGTGTGCGTGACCTCGTGGTTCAGCCAGATCGCGCCCCAGTAACCGAGGTCGTGCGCCGACGTGGCGCCGTTCATCAGCACGGTGCCGTCGACGGCTATTCCGTCGTCGGACGAGATGGGCGTGAACGCGGGGCCGGCTTCGCCAAGCCCATCTGCATCCGGATTCGCCAGCACGATCAACGACTCCGTCGACGAGAAGTCGACGTCGGCGTCCGCCAGTGCCACCGCCTCGGCGATGTACGCGCGGTGGTGGTCGAACGAGGAGGTCAACGGCGCGTACTCCGTGCTCGGCGCGCTCATGCGGTACCACTTCATCACCGGCTCGAGGCGGTAGGTGAAGCGTCCGTATGACACCTCGTCGAAGATGCCGGTGGACGGCGCGATCTTCGCAAACGCAGCATCGGGGCTCATCGTCGCTGGCGCGTCCGGAAAGTCGACCATGATCACCGTCGCAACCACCTCGCCCACGGCACGCAACCGCTCGGCCGCGCGCGGCCATCCTCCGATTGCGACGTCTCCGCGTCCGTCTGCGACCGGCAATTTGCACGGCCCTGCCGGATCATCGGCGGAAGGACGACTGCCCGCCGTGCCCCCGCACGAGGGCAGCACCACTGCGAGCAGAGCGAGCGCTGACAGCCTGCCGATCACACCGGACCCGCGCATCCGGTGCCAGGTCATCCGCCGATGAGCGACACCAGCGCCCATACGGCGGCGATGCCGCCCACCGCCGCCATCGCCACGGTGCGGACAACCGGGGCTCGCTCCTCGCCGCGCGGGCGCGCGAGCGCGAGCGCGTTGCCGGCGAGCATCGCACCGCCGAACGCCAGCACCAGCCACACGATGAGGTCCTCGCCGAGGAACACGTCAGTTGCTCGCGATCCGCTGCAGCACCGGGTCGGTCGCGATGTTCTCGAACCGCGTGAGCGTCGAGATCCACGCGAGATGGACGGTGCCGGTCGGACCGGCGCGGTGCTTGGCGAGGATCAACTCGGCCTTTCCACGGTTGTTCGGGTCGGGGTCGTGCACCTCGGGGCGGAACAGGAACATGACCACGTCCGCGTCCTGCTCGAGCGCACCGGACTCGCGCAGGTCGGACAGCATCGGACGCTTGTCCGGCCGCGACTCGAGCTGGCGGCTCAGCTGGCTGAGCGCCATCACCGGCACGTTGAACTCGCGGGCAAGCAGCTTCAGCTTGCGGCTGATCTCGCTCACCTCGAGCTGGCGGTTCTCAGGGCGCGCGTCGCCGCCCATGAGCTGCAGGTAGTCGACGGCGATGAGCGCCAGGGGGCCCTCGCGGCTGACGACCCGGCGCGCCTTCGCGCGGATCTGGGCGACGGTGGTCCCGGGACTGTCGTCCACGATCAGCGGGATGTCGAGCCGGCCGATGGCGTTGCCGATCTTCGACCACACCGCGTCGTTCAGGTCGCCACGGCGCAGCACCTCCGACTCCACGTTCGCCTCGCTCGAGAGGATGCGGTACGCCAACTCGGGCTTGCCCATCTCGAGCGAGAAGAACAGCACGGGCCGGTTTGCGGCGCGCGCTGCGTGCACGGCCACCGCCATCGCGAACGCGCTCTTGCCCATGGCGGGGCGGGCGCCCACGATGTTCAGCGTGCCGGGCTGCAGGCCGAGCAGCATGGAGTCGAGCCCCGTGAATCCCGTCGGGACGCCGGTGATGCCGGAGTGCTGCCCGCGCTCCACGATCATCTCGAAGACGCGGTTGACCAGGTGGTCGACGCGCTCGGCGGACTCGCCCAGCGACTGGCCCGTGATGTCGAAGATCTTGCTCTCCGCCTCGTCGACCGCCCGCTCGACGTCGTCCGGATCGGAATAGCCGACCTCGGCGATCTCGGTGCCGACGTTGATCAGGCGACGCAGCGTCGCCGTCCTCTTCACGATCTCCGCGTACCGCTCGGCGTGACTGACCACCGGCGTGACGTTCTGCAGGGTGACGAGCGCCTCCAGGCCACCGACCTCCTGCAGGAGATTGTCACCGCGCAGTTCCTCGGACACCGTCACGGCGTCAACCGGATTGCCGCCCACGTTGAGCGCATGCATCGCCTCGAAGATGTGTTTGTGCGCGGGCTTGTAGAAGTGGTCGCCTCGAAGACCCTGCTCGAGTGCCGTCAGCACCGCCTCGCGCGACAGCAGCATGGCGCCGAGTAGCGACGCCTCGGCGTCGAGGTTGTGCGGGGGAACGCGCTGTGCGCTCCGTCGGTCGTCGGTGGAAGCCATGGCTCAATCACGATGCCCGAGGCGACCTGTTGATCGCTAGTGGACAGCCGTGTGGATGTCCTGTGGGCGGGTGTGGACGGCTACTTGGCTGAGACGGAGATCGTCAACGAACCCGTAACCCCGTGACCCAGATCGAACGGCACTGGGTGCTCGCCCACCGTGCGGATCGGCTCGCCGACGTGGATCGCCTTGCGGTCCACGGTGAGGCCGAGCTGCTTCGCAGCGGCGTCGGCGATGTCGTTGGCCGTGATCGAGCCGAAGAGCCGACCCTCGTTGCCGGCGCGCGCGACGACGGCAATCGTCGTGGACGTCAGTCGTCCCGCGACGTCGAGCGCGGACTGGCGGTCCTTCGCCTCGCGCGCCGAGCGGGCGCGCACCATCGACTCGGCCTGGGCGACCGTTCCCTTCGACGCCGGCACTGCGAGCCCCTTGCGGAGCAGGAGGTTGCGCGCGTGTCCGGCGCTCACCGAAACGATGTCGCCCCGACGGCCGACGCCCTCCACATCCGAACGCAACAGCACCTTCATCGCCTACTCCTTGTCTTCCGTCGCGACGGCGTCGACCGCCGCCTCGACCTGCTCGACCTGCTCGTCGACGACCGTCGACTCGGTGGCCTCCACGGCCTCGTCCCTGCGCGGGCCGCGCGAACGGCCGCCTTCGTCGTCGCCACGGCGAGGCGCACGCACGGAGGCGACGCGCTTCGTGTACGGCAGCAGCGCCATCTCGCGCGCGTTCTTCACGGCCGTCGCCACGTCGCGCTGCTGCTGGACATCGTTGCCGTTCATGCGGCGGGCCTTCAGCTTCGACCGGTCGGACATGAAGCGCTGCAGGAGCGACACGTCCTTGTAGTCGATGTAGTCGACCTTCTCGGCCTTGAGCGTGTTCGGCCGCTTCTTGTACTTGCGCATCGCCGCCTTTGCGGCGCGCTCGCGGTTCTTCTTGCTGGTCATGTCGCTGCTCCTTGGATCTCGCTGGTCAGAACGGCTCTTCGCCGGAATCGAAAGGGTTGGGCTCGTCCATGCCCCTGCCGCCGCCTCGCGGCGCCCCGCCCGACGGACCGTCGGTGCGGGGGTTGCGCTCGACCTGGGCGGTCGCCCAGCGCAGGCTGGGTCCGAGCTCGTCGGCCACGACCTCGACGGTGGTGCGCTTGTCGCCGTCGCGGGTGGTGTACTCGCGCCAGCTGAGCCGTCCGGTGACGATCACGCGCGAGCCCTTGGTGAAGCTCGCCGAAGCGTTCTCGCCGAGCTGACCCCACGCCGTGACGTTGAAGTACGAGGTGTCGTCCTTCCACTCGCCATTGACCTGATAGCGCCGGTTTACCGCGAGTCCGAATGCGGCAACGGCTCGACCGGACTGGGTGAACTTGAGTTCGGGCTCGCGGGTCAGGTTGCCGACCAGCGTGACGGTGTTGTCAGCCATCGTGGTGCTCCTCGTGTGTCGTGGTGAACTGCGTCAGGCCGTCGCCACCATGCCCCGTCGCGCAGCCTCACCGTCGGGGAGACGGAGGAGCTTGTGACGGAGGATGTCGTCCGAGAGCCGCATGGTGCGCTCGACCTCGTCGAGCGCGCCGCCCGGCGCAAGGACGTTGAACACGGCGTAGTAGCCGTCCATGGACTTCTTGATCGGATAGGCGAGCCGACGACGGCCCCACCAGTCCGGGTTTCCATGGACGGAGCCGCCCGCAGCCGTGATCGACTTGGTGATCGTCCCGACCCAACTGTGTGCGGCCGACTCCTCGAGCGACCCGCCCACGATGACCATCAGTTCATACGCACGCATCGGTGCACTGTCTCCCTTCGGTTCCGGCCATGACGACCGGAGCCCCCGCGGAGGGGGCAGGGTGGATATGGACTCGTGAGCGTACCGCCACGCCGTCAGGGTGCCACGGGGGTGTCGCGGCGCGGGTGACGGATGCTCAGCCCGACTTCGAGGACCGAGCCGCCACCGCCTCGCCGCGGGACACCGGCAGTGTCCGGACGAGGTGGTGCCACGAACACGACGGGCATGCCTCGACGACGTAGGCCGAGAACGCGCCCGGCGTGCGGCGCGCGGTGCGGACGAGCTGGTCCCACTCGGCCGTCGTCGCGACGCAGCGACCGTGGCTGGGCAGCCGGGGTCCGAACGCATATGCCACGAGGACGAGGTCGGGCTTGAGGCACACGGGGCAGGGCTCGGCGGCGGGCTCGCCGACGCTCCGCGCCGCGCGCAGCAGCTCGGGATGCGCATCGCACACCTGGTCCTGACGGAGCCGGCCGCGACGGAACTCGTCCAGCAGCGCACGTCGCGCGAGCCGGTGGTCGACCACGCCGCCGATGGCGCGTGCGTGCTGCTCACCGAGGCCGAGCCTCGCGAGCCATCCACCCGTGCGCGGAGCCGTCATGCCGCGCACCATAGCGAGCGGCGTTCCACGGTCCGGAGCCCTGCCGCGTCGACCGGCACGATCCGGTTCACCGCGCCGCCGTTCGCGCCGACCACCACTCGTCCAGCCGACGCTTGATCTCGGCATCGCCCACCGTGCCCTCCTCGAGGCGGATCTCCATGAGGAACTCGATCGCCGCGCCGACGTCGTGGCCCGGCGGGATGCCGAGGTGCGCCATCACCTGCGTGCCGTCCATCTCGGGCCGCATCGCGGCGAGCTCCTCCTTCGCGGCGAGATCGGCGATGCGGGCCTCGAGCTCGTCCATCCGCCTCGAGAGCGCCTGTGCCTTCTTCTCGTTGCGCGTCGTGCAGTCGCAGCGGGTGAGCACGTTCAGTTCGTTGAGGAGGCTGCCTGCGTCGCGGACGTACCTCCGGACCGCGGCATCCGTCCAGCCCATCTGGTACGTGTGGAAGCGCAGGTGCAGCTCGACGAGGTCGGTGATCGAGTCCACGTCGGCCTGCGGATAGCGCAGCGCCTTCAGCCTCGCCTTCGTCATCCGCGCACCGACGACCTCGTGATGGTGGAACGTGACTCCACGGTCGGGCGCGAATGCCCGCGTCCTCGGCTTGCCCACGTCGTGCATGAGCGCGGCGAGCCGCGTGATCCGGAAGTCGAACGACGGGTGCGCGGCGCGCTGCACGTTCTCGACGACGGCGAAGGTGTGCGACAGGACGTCCTTGTGCCGGTGGATCGGGTCCTGCTCGAGCCGCATCGCAGGCAGCTCGGGGAGGAAGTGGTCAGCCAGCCCCGTCTCGACGAGGAACCAGAGTCCTGCGCTCGGACGTTCCGCGACGATCAACTTGTCCAACTCGGCTCGGACGCGCTCGGCCGACACGATCTCCAGTCGGGACGCCAGCTCCCGCGCCGCGTCGACCAGCGCAGGGTCGGGCGTCACCCCGAGCACGGCGATGAAACGTGCGGCACGGAGCATGCGCAACGGGTCGTCGGTGAAGCTCACCTGGGGGGACAGCGGCGTCCGCAGCACCTTGCCCAGGAGATCGGCCATCCCGTCGTGCGGATCGATCAGCTCGGGGCTCTCCGCCGTCAGGTCGAGGGCCATCGCGTTGATCGTGAAGTCGCGCCGCGAGAGGTCCTCGCGTATGTCGGTCGAGAAGCGCACCTCCGGCTTGCGGGTCTCGGGGACGTAGGCCTCGGCCCGGTGGGTCGTGATCTCGAAGGTGCGGTCGCCCTTGCGGCACGCAATGGTTCCGAACCGTTCGCCGGGCGTCCAGACCGCGTCGGCCCAGGTACCGATTACCTCGTGGATCGCCTCCGGTCGGGCGTCGGTCGTGAGGTCGAAGTCGATCTCGGCGCTCTCACGGCCGCTCACGAGGTCGCGGACCGAGCCGCCGACGAGGTACACCCGCCACCCGCCTCCGGTGAATCGGTCGGCGAGAGGACGCAACTCGTCCAGCACCGTCGCGAACCTCGCCGGAACCACGGCGACAGGTTACGACGCGACGCCGCCGAGGCAGCGTGACGCCGCGGCACCGCTACCGTCATTGCATGCTTGCGCGCGGCACGCGCCACGTGATCGGCCTCGTCGCCGCGATCGTCGTGGTCGGGGCGACGACCGCCGCGACAGGAGGGCCCCTTCCCGCGGCCGCGGCCGCGCCCGGCTTCCTCGTGACGGCACAGACGTTCAACATCGGCACGACGAAGACGTGGCGCTTCGTCGTCGACGCCGACCGGTCGTCCCTCGGCTCCGACGCGCTGATCCGGGTCGAATTCCATCCACCTGTCGCGTCGAGGTCGGCGGTGGCATCGGTCGCCGCCGGCACCTTCGACGGGGACGTGATCGCCCGTGTCGACGAACCACTGCTGAACGCCCGGTTGGTGACCACGGGGGGGACCGTCGTGTCGGGCACCCTGCCGACCACCGTCCGAGCCAGGGGCACGGGCATCTTCCCCGTGACCGTGTCGGTGGTGGACGCATCGGGAACCGCCATCCGCGAGACCACGCTCGTCAACGTCTACGGCGACGGCACGACGCCGCTCCGCGTCGCCATACCTGCCGCGGTGACTGCCCCGCCATCGGTGCAGGCCGATGGACAACCGTCGCTCTCCGCCGAATCGGCGTCCTCGCTCGCCCAGCTGACCAATCTGCTCGAGGGCGGAGTGTCGCCGGTGTCCGTGCTCGTGCCTCCCCACCTGCTCGCCGCATTCGCGCGGGTGGACGCCCCCTCAGCCGCCCGCCTCGCGGGGGCCCTGTCGCGCCACGACGTGCTCATCGACACCTACGTGCCGTTCGACCCGTCGAGCGCGCAGCGCGCAGGTCTCGGCGACCGCTTCGGCGACCTCCTGTTCCGCGGCGAGACACTGCTCGAGTCGCTCGCGGGCACGGGTGCCGTCGAGCGGTCCACGTGGTACGGGTTGCAGCCGCTGGACCGTGACGGCGTGACGATTCTCAGCAGGAACGGGGTGTCGGCCGTGGTGCTCTCCGCGGGCGCGGCTTCGGGGCTGTCACAGCCACAGGACTACCTCGTACCGCTCCGCGCGCTCGGACGGACGTCGGCCGACGGCAACGACTCCGTCACCGTGCGCATGGTCGATCCCGCGCACGCACAACTCCTGGACGACGGTGCCGGCAACCCCGTCGTCCGCGCCTATGCGCTTGTCGCCGACCTCATCCTCCAGCACGACGCCCTCGCCGCCGCAGGTACCAACCCCTCGACGCGGCATGCGGTCCTTGCGCGCACCGACGGACTGCTGGCGGATCCCGCGGTCCTCGCTCCGATGCTGGTCGCGATCGACCGGGCGCCCCAGCTCGAACTCATCGGGTTGTCGTCGCTCACCGGCGACGCGATGGCGACGATCGAGCTGCCGCGGACGGACGCGACCGACCTTGGCGCGCGCTCCGCCGCACTCACCGAGCTCGAGTCGGAGGTGCGCGCCACCGCGTCGATGACCCCCGCCGACGACCCGCGGCGGGACGTCTGGACCTCCAACCTGCTGACCGCCATGTCGAGTGCGATGACCGACGGCGAGTTCGACGCGTACGTCCGCGGGGTCAAGGCCCAGCTCCGGCAACTCCGCCAACAGGTCAAGGTCCCCGGTGCGCTCACGTTCACGCTCGGCGGCCGCGAGAGCGATCTGCGGCTCCAGGTCCACAACGACTCACCCACGCCCTTGACGGTGCTCGTGTCGATCTCCAGCGCAAAGCTGCAACTGCCCGATGAACCGAGGCTGGTGACGGTCCCGGCCGGTACGTCCGCCGACGTCATCGTCCCCGTCGTGGCCCGTGCGAACGGCACCTTCCCGATCGACGTGCAGTTGCTCACCCCTGACGGCGCCGTTCGCGTCGGTCGGCCCGTCACCCTCACTGCCAGGGTCAGTGCCATCGCGGGACTCGGACAGGTCGTCTCGGGAGCCGCCGTGCTGATCCTCGCGTCGTGGTGGGTGTCCCACTGGAGAAATCGCAGGCGCGATCGGACGTCGCCCGACGGGGCAGGGTTAGGCTCGCCCACATGACCGTACGCATCGTTACCGACAGCGGCTGCGACCTGCCGGAGCAGTTCGTCGCCCAGCACAAGATCACCGTCGTGCCGCTCACGTTCCGTTTCGGTAACGAGGAGTTCACCGACCGCAAGGAC